>JAFGLX010000083.1 GCA_016927795.1 Candidatus Omnitrophota bacterium | reverse complement strand
AGTTGACAGAAAGCGTAATACACCTTTAACCACATTGATGGGCCAAAGACAGCATCGACAAAAGTAAAAACCTGGAGTGTAAATTGTTTCGCTATTGCATAAAAATCCGGATTGGCCGGAATCATATCCACGCCGCCCGACATGACTTTTGTTATGAAAATATAAAAAACAAAATAAATGGCGCTGGGGATGAAAAGCGCAAGTGCCTTTTTTACTTTTTTATCCAGAAAAAACACTAAAGACAAGGGAAAGGCTACCGCCACCACGCCGTATGATACAAAAGACGCTATAAAAGCTAGGGCTAAGGCCAGCGGGACTCTATCGTGATATGCCTTATAATACGCGAAAAGATACAGGGAAATAGAAAATGTGAGATGCTGCCCCAGAAACCAGTAGATAGTGGAATCGTGTGACGGGAAAAAAATAAATAAAAAAGGTGCGAAAAGAACATTTAGCCCGCTCAAGTAAATGCTGAAAAACTTGCTTACAAAATAAAAACATAGAAGAATGTACGCGGTTTTGACAAGATTGTTAACAACCAAATTATCGAGTCGGAAAAAACGATACCAGATAACGTGTGTGTAATTTTCCAGGGGCGTGGTAAACCAGCTACGTACCGGAATTAGGTTTTCCGCAAGATGTCTGTGTTTCGCCGACAGGGTGTAGCTAATATCGTCGGAAACGATGCCCGTGTTTATAAGAAGGTAAATAATCAGCAGAAAAAACAAAAAATACCATAGCCTTTTGCTTTTCGCGCTTTGCTCCATAAAATCAGGTTCTTTGCTCTATGGTAAAAAGGGGCCTTCTCTGTTTACTTTCCAAAACGCGCCTTGCTTTCCTTAAAAACGCGATAAGCGGCATATCGGAAAACTCTATTATCCAGTCCTTGGCAAGGCCTATAAGGTCGAAGAGGCTCCATTTTGACTTGCCGGACATTCGCGGCCGCCTCTGGTATTCAACTCCTGCCTGTTCCGGGCCGGAAGATATTACAAGCCCGTGTAGAGGCGCTTTAGGCGCTGAACATTTATTGACCATATCAACAACAGACCTGTCCAAAAGGAAAAACGCAGCGCGCGACACATCAACCGTCGCATCACGTGTTGCACCGGACCACTTAAGAAGCATATAAAACAATTCGGCCGACTTCCTGATATGCCACCTCTTGTGGCTGCCGCTTTTATTCAAACCCCATACTACCCTGGCGCCATTTTGCCATTTTTTAACCATTGCCGCTAGTATACCGGGGTCCTCCTGCCCATCCGCCGGTAAAAATAGAACGGCGCTGCCTCTCGCTTCCCTCAAGCCGGCTCTTATGGCTATGTGGCTGCCCCTTCGCTCTTTCAGCCGTATGCATGAAACCGCGGCGTTATTCATGGCCTTTATCACCCCGAATGTATTGTCCGCGGAGTGATCGTCTACCACTATGATCTGGTAGCCCTCCAGACCGGGCATTACTTTCATTTCCGCCATAAGTTCATGCAGCGTGGAGGTAATGTTGGCTTCTTCGTTATAACAGGGTATTACTACGGATAGTATCATGGCCTGATTTTACGCATCGCGCGGGCGGGGTTTCCTGCCGCAACAGTGTATTTTTCAATATCGGAAACCACGTTTGATCCTAAACCAACCAGGCTCCCTTTTTCGATCGAAATACGATCACGTATTTTCGACCCGGAACCTACATAGCAGAAAGGCTCTATGCGCACGTTACCGGAAACCGATACATTGGATCCGATCATGCACCAGTCGCCTATAGCGCTATCGTGTGAAATCACCGTATTGGGCAAAATCACACAGTGATTTCCGATACGCGCCCCGCAACTTATTACTACATTGGGCATTATAAGCGTATTATAACCTATCACCGAATCGGGCGAGATGTTTGCCGAGGGGTGGATAACGGTTGCAAAGCCGCTTTTTTTTATCCCCAAGCTTTCTATAATCTTCTTGCGCTCCAGGTAATTGCCAGGGTTTCCCGGCACTGCAAGGATCCGCACAGCAGTCTCTTTTTTAAGGACTTTCCTGCCGCCCAATACTTTTACGCCACAACAACTCTTTCCGTAGGTTGAGGAATCGTCGTCAATAAAACCCAGAACGCGCCACTTTTTTTTGCGCGCGTTGACGGCCAAAATACACAAAAGCGCTTCCCTGCCATTTCCCCCGAACGGAAATAAAAGTATTTTTTCAAGCATTCCTTATCTCCTTGGCAACTTTTTTAACCTGCGATTCTCTCATATCGTAAAAAATAGGTAAAAGCATAACCTCATCCCGCGCCAATTCGGAATTCTTAAGTCTGACGTCAGTTCCGGATAGCGCATAGGCCTTTTCCTGATGCGCGTTCATAATCCCCCTGCGGGTGGATATCCCGGCATCGAGAAGGCGCTGCATGAGTCTATTCCTTTCGAGAGGGGCGTTTTTTTTTAAAATTCTTACCGGGTAGCTCTGCCAGTTGCTTCTGCAATAAAAAGGCTCGACGGGTAATTTTAACCATTTAACGCCCTTAAGCTCCGAGCCGTATAATCGGGCGATTTGTCTTCGCTTTTTTACAATCCTTTTTATTTTTTTTAACTGTTCAATGCCGATAGCGGCCTGTATATCGGTCATCCTGTAATTATAACCGGTTGCGGGATATTTCTCAAAAATAACTTTTTTTGAACAATGCCGGTCTCTGTCGGATATGCTCATACCCTGATGTCTTAAGAGGCGGAATTTCTTGTCGTAATTATTATTATTTGCCGTAAGCATTCCGCCGTCACCGGTGGTTATGACTTTGCGCGGATGAAAGCTGAAACATGCGATATCGCCGTGCGGTTTACCGATTCTCTCCCAGGTTTTTCCGCCATTCACCGAAACCTCGCTTCCTATAGCGCATGCCGCGTCTTCGATAACCGGAAGCTTGAACCTGCGGGCAAGTCGAAGTATGTTTCCAAGGTCACACGGCATGCCCATCTGGTGAACAACAAGTATAGCCGCGACCCTGCTCCTATTCTTATTCAGGCACATCTCAAGACAAGCCGGCGATATATTAAATGTCTCGGGGTCAATATCGACAAATACGGGCTCCGCGCCCGTATGGCGTATGCTATTAGCCGTTGCGATAAAGGAATGGCTTACGGTAACGACACGATCTCCGGGTCTAACGCCTACAGCCAGAAGCGCAAGATGTAACCCGGCGGTACAGCTTGAAACAGCGCATGCGTATTTAGAGCCCGTGTAAGACAGGAAACGATTTTCAAACTCCTTTACCCTGGGCCCCTGGCTAACCCAGCCTGAAAGGATAACTTTCCTAGCGGCTCTTATTTCTTCGTTGCCGAGACACGGTTTGGCTATAGAAATCATTTTACTCCCAGTTTATAGGTTTTTCCTGGCTCAAAAGAAAAGAAGGTCCTTCCGGCCTTGACTTGAACCACTTCATTGTCCTGGCTAGCCCTTCCTTAAGCGAGACTTGCGGTTTCCAGTTTGTTAACTTCCTGAAAGCACTCGTATCCGAGTATAAGCGCAGCACGTCTCCCGGCCGGTTCTTGTAATATTCGATAGAGGAGGCGGATTTTGTGATGTTCAAAATCAATTTCGCCACTTGCTCAATAGTTATTTCGAATTCGCTTCCGGCGTTGAGCGTCTTTCCTGCGGCGTTATCGCACCGTGCCGCCTCAAGGAGTGCCTTTGCGCTATCCTCTACATAAGTGAAATCGCGTGTTTGGGAACCGTTTCCAAAAATAAGGACCGGCTTCCCGTTAAGGGCGCGTACTATTGATTTGGGTATCAATTCCCCTATATCGTTTTCATGATGAGAACGTGGGCCGTATGTGTTAAAAAGCCGTAGTACAACGGTATTAAGCCCGTAGGTTCTTTGAAATGCCCTGGCATACGCTTCTCCTGCTAGCTTGCCTGCGCCGTAAACCGTGCACGGACGTGTTGGGTGTTCCTCCGGCATAGGGACGTATTCAGCGGTCCCGTAAACTTCGGAAGAAGAACAGTAAATAAACTTCTCAACGCCTGCTTTGTGTGCTTCATTCAGAACTATGAAACTCCCCTCGGCATTAACGCGCTGGTTTTCATGCGGATACTTAATTGAATGACGCACACCTAAGCAGGCAAGATGAAAAACTACCTCCGCGTTCTCTACCGCACTCGCGAAAGTGGATGCATCACGTATGTCGGCTTTGACAAACTCGAAATTCGCACTCCCTTCATGCTGTTTCAAATTCTCAAGTTTCCCGTTTATAAGACTGTCAACGACACGGACATGACAGCCTTCTGACATAAGAAGATCCACCAGGTGTGACCCTATAAAACCCGCACCGCCCGTAACCAATACTTTTTTAGTACTTATTTCCATTTTTGATTTTTCTGATTAAACGCGCCGGGTTGCCGGCCCATATTTGACGGGGCGGGACGTTCCTTGTCACAACGCTACCGGCTCCTATAACAGCACCGGTGCCTATAGTGATATCGCCCAATATAGTGGCATTGCTGCCTATGGAAACGCCTGATTTTACACTTGTTTTAACAAACCTCGGCATCCAGTCCTTTTCCTCCTCAACCCTTTTGTCTTTAGTCACTGACCTTGGGTAATTGTCGTTTATAAACACGACGCCGTGTCCCACAAATGAATTGTCGCCTATTGTGACTCCTTCGCATATAAACGTATGCGAAGAAATCTTGCAATTCTTGCCTATCTTAGCATTCTTCTGCACCTCAACAAAAGACCCTATTTTTGTATTGTCGCCGATACTGCAGCCGTAGAGGTTTACGAACTTGGAGAGTTTTACGTTTTTCCCCAACTTCACATTCTTGGCTAAGCATTGATAATTATTCATAACTTAACAAGGCTCCCGTTCTTTTTTAAAGACTTATCTGCGGCTTCAAGCATTCTTACGACCCTCAACCCGGCATGGCCGTCGTTAATCGGGACGGTATTGTCCCGTATGCAATCTAAGAAATACTTCGTTTCTGTTTTTAACGCCTCAACATGCTCCAGCCGGGGCGCCCACATGTCCCCCGAGCGGTATTCTACCAGAAGCTTGTACATGCTTTCGGCATTATCTATCTTAACTCCTTTGTCATATATTTTTATTTTCTCGTCCGTCTCCAAATCGTTCCATACCAGCATTTTCTTTTCGCCGCCTATAAGTGTCGTTCTTATTTTTACCGGTGACATCCAGTTTACGTTAAAATGCGCTATTATGTTGCTGTCAAAGTAAACGGTAATATACGCTATATCTTCAAGGTCTCTGTGAAAATGCCCGCTGCCTGTTGCCACTATGGCGGTGGGCTTCTCCTTTATTAAATAATCCATGCCTGAAAAATCATGCGGGGCAAGATCCCATATTACATTCACATCATGCTGGAAAAGCCCCAGGTTTACCCGCGTAGAATCGTAATAGTACAGCTGCCCTAACATATCGTTATCTATTATCTCTTTAATCTTCTTTATGGCGGGCGTAAATAGAAAGGTGTGGTCGACCATTATCTTTAGCTTTTTTTTCTCGGCCAGCGCTATCAGGCTTTCCGCTTCTTTCTGGTTTGACGTAAACGGTTTTTCGACAAAAATATGTTTGCCGTTTTCAAGGGACCTTTTTGCAAGCTCAAAATGCGTAGAAACCGGAGTCGCTATTACGACGGCGTCTATTTTGGGAGAATCGGTGATACTGCGGGAATCTGTAAGAAGCTCTACGGTATCATACTCTTTTTTAACGCGTTCGAGCGCCTCTTTGTCTCTGTCGCATACGGAAATGACTTTTGCGCCGTCAAGGGCACGAAAATTACGTACAAGGTTGGGGCCCCAGTATCCATATCCGATTACGCCTATATTAATCATGTCTGTCTCCCGGTTTTATTTTTTCTATACAACGTCCTTCTCAAGGACAACGTCCTTCTCAAGGCCGAACAGGTGTCTTATCTCGTATCTCAGCCTTAAAAGAGGTATTTGCTTCTCTTCCTTTGATGTAAATGTTTTGTTTATCGGTTTTATGTTGCTGAAGAAATGTCTGTAGGCAACGCCTTTTATGCGTATGTTTTCCCCGTCAACAAGTGAAATGTCGGAAATAATATCCCCTATACTGGCTATCTCGCCGGATTTATTCCTGAAATACTTATTTTGGTAAACGTCGAAAACGCGCCATTTACCGTTAAGGAACACGTACGATATTGTTATTCCGATATCTTTGTCTTCCGATATCGGCTGATATATCCTTAATGCCGGTATCCCGGAATAAACACAAAGCGTAGTAAATACGTCCGCCATTTGATCGCCTACGCCGTAGCGCCTGATGATTATGTTCAATACATGGTCATCGACTGTTTCAAATCCTTCGGGCGGTTTGTGTATATTCTTAACAACCCAGTTAAAAATTGCTATGGCCTTTTCCTTATCCGTAGAACTGTCCTCGGTTATCCTGCGGGAAAGAACTTTATACTGATAATCCCTGTCGATAAATTCAATGATCTTTATGTAAAGCGGCAATCTGAAAACGTTGAGCCCGCCGTCCACTCCTTGCCTGGTAGTAGTCGGCAGGTTTAAGACGAATACAACGGCCGCCAAGAGAAGGAGAAATATCGCTATCTTTTTGAACATTCTATTTATTTTTTGTCTCCAAAATAAACTACATACCAAACACGCATAAGATCGGCCAGCGCGGTTAAGAGGACATTTAATTTTATAGCATGTGAACGGCCACTTGTCCTTGCAAAAACTTCAACCGGATACTCAACGATACGATAGCCGGCCCGCGCCGCCCTTATCAGGCGTTCTGCTTCCGAAAAAGGCGACTTAGAAACCAGCTGAAACCGCTCTATGATTTCGCGCCTCATCAGTTTTACTGCGCCTGCATCGAAAGTGCGGACGCCAAACAGTAAAACCGGTATAAAATTAAACGTCCATGAAATAACCCTGCGCCATATGCCATACGGCTTATTCCTGCGACTTGCTATTACAATGTCCGCTTTTTTTAAAAGCGGCAACATATCGAGAAGAATAGCCGTGTTCCACTGCTTATCCGCTGCGTTTAAAAAAACGGCGTCTTTCCTTGATTTTCTGTATAGGTCTTCAAACGTCGCACGGATACCAAGGTTCCGCGGATGATTGATAACGCGGAGCCCGGAAAACTTTCTGGCCATATCCTCAATTATATGTTTAGAGCGGTCCGTTGAGCCGTCGTTGCAAATCAGGATTTCATATTCGAGGCCGGAACCCGACAAAATGGATTCTGCCTCCTCCAGGACCTCTTTTATCGTTTCTTCCTCGTTATATACGGCAAAACCAACGGAAATGCTGGGAAATTTCATATATGATACGTTACTGCTTTCTTACTTTGTTAAAAACGCTTATCAGCGTATCGACGCTTGTATTGAGGGCGCATTTTTTTTCTACCGCCACCCTCCCCTCTTGCCCTACTCTTTCTCTCAAAGACGCGCTTTCCACAAGTTTAGACAAAGTTTGCGTCCATTCTTCGTCGGTTTTGACGAAAAAACCGTCCTTGCCTTCGCTTATTAATTCCGCGTTAGTAGGGGTATATGAAACAACGGCAGGTATGCCGACCGCCATGTATTGAAGCATTTTACACCCAAGCTTCCCCCTTGTCCATTCATTATCGGGCATAGGCATGATTCCTATATCGAAACTTTGCAAATCCACAACCTCGGTCCCGTATGTCCAGTTTACCCGTTCAAGTTTTATGCCCGGATTTTTATATTTCCCTACACCCACAAACTTAAATCTTACAAAATTGTATTTTCTCCCGATAGCTGCCAGCGCATTATCGATTAAATATAGATAAGGAGTCGTCGCCGGCGAACCTATCCACCCTATTATTATATCGCCATGCCCGGGCTTTGGGGAGACAAAAAATCGTTCCGTATCTATCGGGCCCGGAATTTTATATATGTTTTTGCAATACCTGCATACATAGTTTCTAATATATTCGTTCTCGACGATAACGGCTTTTGAAACTTTAAGCACATTCACAACTTCATTTTCTTTGATAAACTTCTTTACAGACGTTAAGAAACCGCCCTCTTGCCGATCCGGCATATATATCGCGTCATCGATGTCAAAAACTATGTTGCGGTTTGCCACACTAAGCAAAGCCTCCAGCTTAAAAGGAAAAGTGGAACGCTGTAAAAAAACAATATCGGATTTAACCGCATAGGCCATTATACATAAAAAGCGTAATATTCTTTCTATTGTTACATAAATGTAATACAGAAGCTTTAAAAATGACGAAAAATCGGAGGATTTAATCATAAGCGCGGTCGAAAATTGGGAGATAGCCGAGAATACGCGGCAATTGATACCACGGCTTTCTAAATGCGGGATATACTGCAACACCCTGTATCTTGTTGCAGGCGCCCGCTCTGTTCCGTATGGCACGAACAAGACTTTCATTTTGCGGTATCCGTCATAAAATCTTTGACTGTTTTTTTAACCCTCTGTATTTCTGACTCCTTCATATCGTAATACAGAGGCAGGGATACTATTTCTCCCCATATTCTTTCGGTAACGGGAAGTTTGGTGCTGAACTTTCTGAAAAAAGGCTGAATGTGATTCGGTATATAGTTTATACCCACCGTAATCCCTTTTTTCGTAGCATAGTCTATAAATTTGTTCCGATTCCTCCCGATTCTTATAGTATAGTTAAACGGCGCGGTCTCGGAATAGTTCCTGCGCAGTAACGCAACGCCCCTTATTTTTTTGAAGAAATTGTCATATTCCCGGACAATGCGTTTTTTCTTTTCTATAAATCCCTCGAGCTTATCAAACTGGGCAAGCCCGATAGAGGCGCTTATGTTGCTCATATGATACCTATAGCCTTCGGTTACTACCTCATAAAACCAGCTCCGTTTGTTCTTATACCTCATCCAGGTGTCTTTACTTATACCCAAAAGACGTTTCCGTCGTAGCGCCTCCGCGATTCTGGCTTTATTCGTAACTACACATCCCCCTTCGCCGCATGTCAGGTTCTTTATAGGGTCAAAACTAAAACACGCAATATCCCCAAAACTACCTATTTTCCTGCCTTTGTAATAGGACCCAAACGCATGTGCGGCGTCTTCCACAATACGTATTTTACGATTCTCTGCCATATGCATGGCCCTATCCATGTTACATGCGGTCCCGCCGTAGTGAACGACGATTATGGCCCTGGTTCTTTTTGTTATCCGTTTTTCGGCGTCATCAAAGTCAATATTCAGCGTATCGGGTTCGACTTCACAAAATACCGGTTTGGCTCCCAGATTTATTATGGGCTGGACAGAGCCGACAAACGTAAGAGACGGCACTATAATTTCGTCTCCGGGAACAATGCCTATGCCGGCCAGGGCCAAGTGGATGGCAGTAGTTCCTGTATTTACGGCAATGGCGTATTTCACCCCGATATATTTTTGGATTTTTTTCTCAAAGTCATAAACAAACGACCCCATTCCGAGCCAATGCGTCTTTAATGCTTTTTCTACATTTTTTATTTCTTCGCGCCCCAAAGAGGGCCTGGCCATAGGTATTGTTTTTTTGTATCTCATTTTAATAATAAACCTTTGTAAATTTCATGATATCTTTCAACCGCCGCGCTTAACGACAACTCCTTTTCCGCCGCTTCCCTGCACCTTGACCGCAATGCGTCTTTCTCGCTCCGTAGCATATCTAATACCGCTTTAATAGCCTTAGAATAGCTTTCTTCGCAGAATTTGTCAATAACGGCTCCAAGATTTCGCCGCTTGACTATTTGGTCCGTATCGCCTATGCCTGAATTTATCACTACCGGCAAACGACTGCTAAGATATTCGGCAAATTTTACGGGAGAGGAAGACAATTTTGAAAAAACCGGTTTTATAAAAAATATGCCGAGGTTGCAGGCTGGAAGATATTTGGGTATCTCGCTGTGTTTAACGGTATGGACGCTGACCTGGCATGCGCTTATACCCTTTTTGTCAAGAATATCCTGCACATAATCGCGCTTGGCGGGCGTCAGAAGCAGAAAATGTGCATTTTCCACAAATTTATCCGCTACCTTAAAAAAATCCACCATTTCCTCCAACATATACCATGTACCCAGAGAGCCTATGTAGACTATAACAAAGCTATCCCTGATTCCAAAATTTTCGGCAAGAAGCGAAGGGTTGCCGCTCCCGACTCCAAATTCATCCGTGTCAACTGCACATGGAATTACGGAAAAACTTATGTTTTTGTTCCTGTATTTTTCCTTCAGTATCCCCAAAAATTTATTTGTGAGAACTATCACATGGTCCGCCGACTTTGTCAGTACTCCTTCGAGAAAGCCCGCTATTTTATGTTTTAGGCCATCCCTTTTCCAGAGACCTGCGTCTACATATTCTTCGGAATCAATGCCGCGTGTATCAAAAATGAATTTTCTTCCTAATAATTTTGCGGCCGGAAAACCCGCCAAGGCCGCGACTATCGCTCTTGCGTGAATTACACCCACTCTGTTCTTGGCAGCGATATACATGCTGTAAAAACATCCCAGGATTATATCAAAAAAAGTTGCGGGAATGACCGGTTTTTTATGGTACCTTAAAGAAAACCACTCAAGGTTAGATTCTTTTTTAAGACGTTCTTTCAATTGCTCTTTTGCCTCTTTTGTCATATCGCTTTTTTCGTAAGTCAGAAGGTAGAACTTGATTTTCTTTTTCGATAACTCCCTCAGGTACGGAATAACCTGGGATTCCACTATGGGTTCCGTTATAGCGTTATATGATATATAAAGTGCTCTTACAGCCTTATCCGCCATCTCTATCCTCTACTTTATCCATAGCCCTATCAATCGCCAGAGCTATGAATACGAACCCGATATAATAAATAATGGCCTTCTGCCTGATCAATGTTCCCATGCTCGATTGGGTCAATGCCATAGCAGCAATCCAAAAGAAAAACATAACAATTACTAAAAATGTTTTTCTTAATTCCTTTGTTATAGAGACCCATATCCCTCCTATCAAAAAAGGCATTAATGCCCACCAGGCTATTGACTCGACGTTTGCCGCTACATGCTGGAGCTCAAAAGGTCTTAACAGAAATGGTAAAAATAAAACAAGCAACATGCCAAAAGGTAAATAGATAATAGTGGCAAGCCACGTATCTGTAGGCAGATTCCATAGATAGCTTGTATTCGTAAAATAGCTTGCGTACCGCCGCTCGGAAAATGTTTTGGGTAAGAGGGAAAACGATCTATATAAATCGGCAAAGAAAGATTTCTTCAAGATTTGCCGCAATACAAAAATTACGGCAAGGATAATTGCCGCAAGGTGTCTGTACCTCAATCGCCAGGTAAACAAAAGATAAAGAAACAGAATCGCAAGCCATGGTTTGATGTGGGGTTTTAACATGAAAAGGACAAAAGAAAGAAACCCTAAAAGGATCAAAGTGCCGATACTTTGATCCTTCTGCCACTTTATGCACATACTAAAAATAACGAAGTCAACCAGCAAGTAAATAGGCTCTTTAAAATTAAAAAGGGACCAAAAAAAGGTAGATGGCCAGAATAAAAACAGAAAAAACGCAAATAAGATAACGTTGCTTCGTATATTTAACTCTTTGCATATAAAAAATACCGGTAAGATGATAGCTGCGTGAAAAAAACAATTAAGTATAAGTATTATCTGGCCGCTGCAGGCACCGAACAGGTAAAATATAGCGGCATTATATAATTGATACGGGTGCACCGGAGAGTACCTTCCGATAAGACTTAAGTATTCCAGTCCTTTTATGGATGGGAAAATGCCTTTACGCCACAGTTTACCTGCCAGCACCCCGAAATCACCGTATACGTAATCATCACCTTTATAGGAAAAACCGTAATATTTCGTATCTACCGTGTGAGCATATAGAAAAATGCTTATCATTACCTGAAGAAGGAATACCGCCAGAAACAATATGGATGCCCTCCTGCGTGTGTTAGCGTCGATAATGCGCCTTATAAGATACAGGCCCAATATACAAAGCGTCAAAATGGTTATAAATTGCGGCAACCGTCCTATGCCGGCTACGGAAATCGCAAACGCCGCTATGACTATCGTGAGGTATTTTAAGCCCTTTTTCATTTACTCTTATTTTTTAAACGTTATTAACAATGCGGCCGATAAAAAGCTCAAAAAAGAGAAAGACACTAAAACCGGGCTGAAAGAGTTAAATGCCAATTCCAGCCTGAAATCACCCTTTTCCGGAAGCTCGATCTTCATAAGGCTATGCGCATCATGTTTTATGGGGACGGATTTACCGTTTAAGGCAGCTTTCCACATCGGGTGATAAGCTATCTTGATGAAGGCTTCATTATCGACCGAATTGTTATGTATATCGACAACAACTTTTTCGTCTGTGAATTCATCGATTTTATATTCGCCTTCTTTTGTAAAAGCAATCCATTTTTCTATCGGGTTTTTCAGGCGAAATATGTCAAAAGGCCCCATCCGGGCTTCCTTTACGAATATGTCTGAGGTCTCCAATTTATTCCGTAAATCCGGCTCAACGGTCACTATGTAAGACGAATTAAAGTACTCCATGGTGTCTCTAACGAAAGGTGCGCCTACGCTTCCGGTTTCTCTTCCAAAAATGCTTCCATGGTCATTACGCATAAAAAATTCCTGCGGAAACGGAGAGGCTGAACGGAACACGCCTATCTGCGGAACTTTTGTAAAAATACCCGACAACGCGAAAACATCACTTCTTTTCAACACAGGATCATCAACGTTACCCAGGGTACTCTGATAAGTTATCCTGGAACTCTCCCCCTTTATGTTATCATTGATCCAGCTCCACACATCTCTTACATAACTCATATTCGCCGATTTATCCAGCGTTACCGAAGCGGCGTCGGCAAAGTACATATAATGGAAAAGCACGGAGCACGCCATAAGAATAACGGTTACAGCAATAAAGGGCTTTTTTACTCTAAAGGTTTTCAAAATCCTGTGAATTCCGTATGCAGCGAATATATAAAGGCCGAGCTGTATGTATATTAGAAACCTGCTGAACTGAAGTGTCGTAATAAGAGGGATCTTCTGCCAAAATGCAAACCGGGCAAGTATGTTACTGAAAAGAATGAGGGCTATCGCTATAAAAAAGAGTAAAGACCGTAGGAAACGCTTTATTGTAGGATTGGCCTCGTTTTTGAAAAAAAGATAAACCCCTGAAAAGCCAAATACTATACGCATAAGTACAGGGAGATTCACAAACGCTGTAGGCAAAACATGCTCCACTCTGTCAAGCGGTCCGAAAAAAGATTTTAGGCTCCATGCAAGGCCTTCTTTAAGCGGCTCTTTCCCCAATTTCGTGAAATAACCGCTTGAGATTACAAAGCCATAAAGATAATACGCCGAAACTGCGAACGCCAAAAGAGGTATGGAAAAATAAATCACGAGGGCCGGATAAGTATCTTGCCTGCGCAGAGCGCCTTTTACGTATCCGGGTAAATACAGTAAGACGACAATAAAGGCGAATATCGCCACATACAAATGAGTAAGCACAATAAGACCCAGTAAAAGGCCGAGCAAAAGTGCCTTCTTTAGCGTTAATGTTTCTATGTTTTTGTCAAGAACGTGATAAAACAGCATAAAAAGGCCGATACCCAAATAATTGCACCATATGCCGTTTAATATCCTGTCGTAATAAATGTCCCTCTGCAGCATAAGGCATAAAGCCATAACGAGAGCCGCTGTACGTCCAAATCTATACGAGGCGAGTTTATAAAAAAAGACCCCCAGGGATGCGTAACTTGCCATGACCATGACTTTATACGAAAGCGCAAGCGGCATAAAGAAAAGTTTGTTAAGAATCGCTATAATGATAAATCCTGCCTGATAATAATCCACGAAGATGGGTATTCCGGCCATCACTCGCATATTCCATCCGCTTATCCAGTGATATTTAGGTATAAGCGTGTTTATCATAAAATACGCATCGTAATAATGGAAAGAGTTATCGTAGCCGGACATAAATCCGCGAGCGAATATACCGCGGAACATAAAAATAGCCGCGCCCATAAGCAAAAAATAAGGTAAACTATTCTTAAAAATTTTAGCGCTCATTTATTTTTCAACTTTACAACAAAAAGGAACCCAAGGTAATCGAACAAAGTTTTTATTATCGGCATCTTGCTCTTTCCTATTTTGCGGTCGTAGGAATAGATAAAAGGTATTTCGGTAATCCGGTCGGTCAGTTTTGTAAAATTATGCAACATCTCCGTGTTTGCCAGGAACGTCTTTGAGGTAATAAGTCTCTCGCGATATCTCGCTAAGGCTTTTTTTATCAGGCTGGCTTTATATCCCCTGTAGAATATAGTGTAATCTTTTATCTTTTTGTTGCCGAGCAAGAATCGAAGGACCATGTTGCCGGCAAGGCTTATCAGGTGCCGTTTCAAAGGAAAATTTTTATATGCGCCGCCTTTTATGTAGCGTGATGCAATAACGATATCATTTCCGTTTTGCAATTCCCGGATAATATTTGGTATAAGGGTATAGTCGCTCGTACCGTCGGCCTCCATTACAATGACAAAGTCTTTTTCGCCGGCCGCGCGACCGACAGCGGCAAACGCTGTTTTAAACACTTCGCCCACGCCTTTATTTATTTCGTGTGAGATAATTTCCAGCGGAAGCGGTTCCTCAAAATACTGGGGCAGTTTTTTCGTAGAATCCACGCTGCCGTCATCTATAATCAATATCTTATAGTCGTCTATCTTTCCGTCAAGGAATGCACCCAGTTCCGGAAGCAGGTTCTTAAGGTTCTTCTCTTCGTTATAGGCCGGCAATATGATCCAGAGCATTATAATCGCCTTTCTGTTTTTATTCCGTACTCACCACAATCCTATTCGCTGCATGAGTGTTTTCACGAAATATTTTGTTTCGGATGAAAATTTATACAAAAAATAAGTAAAAAGGAAATAAGCGCTTATAGACAGGGCGGAATACAACCGGTATTTTACGTTACTCATTAACCTGTAAATACCGTAGGAACCGAGAATTATGATATAGCCGTCTATGGGCATTCTGTAGCGTGAAAATCCGGGAAAAAATAATGTAAAAGATGCGAAATATAAAATCACAAGGAGTATGCTTTCGATCTCTTTATTGCTTTTTAGGGCAAGAAATGTGCCTAAAAAAGCAAATGGCAGTATAAAAACATACTGGAAATTTATAATATCGCCCCCTATAATCTCCCAGTCGATAATATTCCAGAAAAAGAGAAACCTTATCACAAACATTTTAAGCGCGTAAAACGGTTTTGTTCTATAAATTTTTAACGTTTCACGCGCAAAAAAATTGTTGCGTTCGACCTCATCTGTAATAGTATCATACTTGACAGACATGGGGCTCCCCGGTGGAAAGGTAAATATCATGCCTTTTTCCGGCTTGCAGAGGCCCTGATACATGTTAATCCCGCCGTTCGTTGAGATTAATACAAATTTTCCATACGCCTTATAATTTCTTGCAGTCCATGGCAATACAAACGACGCAAAAGAAATTAGAAGTACGGCAGAAACCTTAATAAACCTCTTTAATGAGAGCCTGCGCCTTTTTACTTCGATTGCCGATAAAAATATAATGATAAACGGTACAAAAAGGCCTGTGGCTTTTACGAGAGTGAGAAATCCGCATAAAAATCCTAACGCGGAAAAAAGTACTAACCCGCGCCTTTTGGCGGCAATCGTCAAGTATATTATGAGGACCAAAAGAAAGCTAAACAACGTTTCGGAATATAGAAGCTTGGCGCAGATAACGAATGTCGCGTAAAAAACGGAAAAAATACCGGCAATTAGGGCGGTTTGTCTGTTGAAAATTCGGCATGCGGTGAGATAGATAAGGCACACGGTGAGAGAAGCTATAACTGCCTGGATGACTCTTACCGCAAGTCTATTTTGGTCGAATATTTTATATATTGCGGCGATAAAAACAGGATAAAGCGGCGGCCTGTACGATGTAACGCTTCCGTCCGCGCTTACGTACCTTCCCTCGTTTAATATACTTATAGCCATGCGATTATATTCTACTTCATCCGTTTCAATGGTATCTTGGCTTGTAAAAATATATGCAAGCCTGATTGAAAATGCCGTTATGAAAATAAAGAGAATTATAAGCGCAGTTTTTACGTCTCTCATGTAAAGTGGAGCCCCCGGCCTGGCCGGGGCTCCCTCCCTCTTCCACAACTCCTCTTAGGGATTAAAATTCTGCTATGAGATTACAGATTTTCCTTATATCATCTTCCTCTAATTCTGCATAAATGGGAAGAGACAAAATATCTTTTGCGCATTTTTCCGAAACGGGTAATTTTTTGTCCGAAAGACCTATTTTTTTATAGACCGGCTGTTTATGCAAAGGTATAGGATAATGTATGCCTGTATCTATGCTGTTTTCGCTTAATAAAAGCTTCAGCTTGTCCCTCTCCTTGATTCTTATCACATAAAGGTGATAAACGTGTTTTGCGTATTCCTTCTCAACCGGCTGCGTTACGGACCCCAAAGGCGAGAGTCCCTCATTATAAATACCTGCGTTTTTTCTTCGTTTATCGTTCCATTTCTCCAGGTATTTAAGCTTGACCTTTAGGATGGCCGCCTGTATGCCGTCCAGTCTGAAATTATAGCCGTGCGCTATATGGGTGTATTTGTCGCTTCTGCCATGGTCCCTTAGAAGTTTCGTTTTCTCAAAAATTTGCTCGTTATTGGTTACAAGCATTCCACCGTCCCCGTAACAACCGAGATTCTTACCCGGATAGAAGCTGAAACAGCCCGCATCCCCTATTGAACCCACCTTTCTGCCTTTATATAACGCGCCGTGCGCTTGGCAGGCATCCTCTATAACGGCTATATTGTGTTTTCTGGCAATCTCCATAAGGGGGTCCATATCCACCGGATGGCCGTAAAGATGCACGGGTATAATGGCCTTTGTCTTTCTGGTTATGGCTTTTTCTACCAGTTTCACGTCAATATTATAAGTATCCTCCTCTATGTCGACGAATACGGGGTGCGCACCTACCTCGAGTATGCTCTCCGATGTCGCTATAAACGTAAATGGCGTTGTTATAACCTCGTCGCCCTCTCCTATGCCCAGAGATACAAGGGCCAGTTGAAGAGCGGCCGTCCCCGAACTTACGCCCACTGCGTATCTGGTATCGCAAAAATTACTGAATTCGTTTTCAAAGGAAGATACTTCTTCCCCGAGTATAAAGGAGGTTTTAGCGATTACCTTCGCTATGGCGTTGTCTATTTCACTTTTTATCGACGAATACTGCGCCTTAAGGTCAACCAATGGAATTTTCATATCCGGTTCTCCTTGTTTATAGTCTCACTCACCCGCAAAACATCGTAGAACTTGCTGAAATTAGCATCATAACTGTATATTTTTTCAACCGTCTTTATTGCTTCTTCGCCCAATCTCGCCCTAAGGTTTTCGTCTTCTATAAGAGAAGCCATTTTCCTCGTCCATTCGTCCTCGGTGTTCGCAAGATAACCGTTTACGCCGTCTTCGACTATTTGACTGTTTACCCCTACAGGCGAGGCAACGCACGGTATGCCGTAAGACATGAAAAGCAGCAATTTATAACCGGCTTTCGACTGCGACCACTCATCCGCCTCAAGCGGCATGATGCCTATATCTACCTTCGCCAGATAGTTCTTCTCCCCCTCGATAGACCAGTCCGTTTTTTTGACGCCGCAAGACTTAAAGTCCTCATTATCGCCTATACCCATGAATTCTATGTTTAAACTGCCGAATTTCTCACTAAGCCTCCTAAGCACCGCACAAAGCGGATAAAGATACCTGGAGGTCTCCGGAGAACCCGTCCAACCTATCGTGATAAATTTCCCGTCTTTTCCCGGTTTTTTCCTGTGTACATCAACCGGGCTTATAAGCTCATGGATACGTCTATTATACTTGGAAACGAAATTTTTAAGATAGCTGTTCGAGACTACTACGGCTTCAGAATCCCGAAGCACATACGACATGTCACGGTAAAGATAGAGGGCGTCGTCAAAATCGAAAATAATGTTTTTATTAATAAGCCTTAAAATACTCCATATTCTTTTCGGCAAAATGACTTTCTGTATGAAAACCGTATCGTATATCGCCGCAAACAGAAAGAGCCCTACAAGCGCATATATCTTGTACGCTATTTCGAAGGCGCGCTCGGCCGGATTGTCTTCTTTCAAATTAATAACCCTTTTGCACTTTGCCCCGGAAGTGTAGGAAATAATCCTGAACCTTATATTTTTTTCCGAGAGAAACGGCAGATAACCGTATACCCTTGCTCTCGTGCTTGCGACAGTTATGTCGCCGATTGTTAAAAAAAGTATTTTCATTTTTTGGAAAATAAATCCCGGGCGCGCATAAGCAAAAGAGAAATGAAGGCCTCCCATACAATGGTTATATCCATCTTTGATTTCCCCTTCGCCCTTTCGTTGAAAAATATCGGTATTTCGCATATCCGGAAATCATTCCTCTTTGATTCATACAGCATCTGTATCTGAAAACCGTAGCCGTTTAAGAAAATCCTGTTGAAATCTATTTTTTCGAGAACCCTAGCGTTGTAACATTTAAATCCGGCAGTGCAATCACCTATACCTAAACCGGTAACGAGTCTTGCGTAAACATTTCCAAACTGCGATATGCATTTTCTGGCAACATGCCACTTCCCGGTAACGGCTCCGCCTTTGGTATATCTTGAACCTACAGCTACGTCGCAATCGGCCGCTGCGTCGATAAGGCGCGGTATGTCTTTCGGGCTGTGCGAAAAATCAGCATCCATCTGGACTACATACCCGTATTTGTTCTTTTTCAGTAAATGCCTGAACGCCTCTATATACGCCGGCCCCAAGCCATCTTTTCTGCACCTGTGAAGAACCGAAAGGTTAGGCCTTGTCTTACTGGCGGATTCTGCAATATCCCCCGTACCGTCCGGAGAATTGTCGTCCACTACCAGTATATCGGCTCCGGGCACAATACCGCTTATCTCGTCTACAAGCCTCAATATGTTATCTTTTTCGTTATATGTGGGTATTACAACAACAGCTCTATTTTTCATCTAAAATTCTCCGAGTCTCTACGAATTCTTTAATAATAGGTACCTTGCTTTATCCTGCGCCTTCTTCACTAACGGCCGTTTCGTGCATAAAAACATTAATATCTGTATCCGCACTCCTTTTTGTAACTTACATCGAAGCGCTATGATATATCTTTTATAGCCCGTTTTTGCCGGAAAAAAACGGAATTTTCTTTTCTATTATATAGTTTGCCATTGCCTCCGCCGCGATTGCGCTGCCCGTTGCATTAGGATGAATCGAGTCGCGCTCTATATACAATTTTTTGTCAGAGTTACGGTTAAAAGCTTTTATCATGTCCAGAAAATAGATATTTCTTTCCTTGAAAAAATCCGCAAGCGGTTTCGAAGAATTATCTTCTTTTTTTAATATCTGCTGTTCCAGGGGAAATACAACAAACAATATCTCGATGTTATGATCCTTGGCTAATGAAATTATTTCTTCGAGAGGCTCTCGCCACTTTTTCATCTCCGATTTCCATTCATGTTCTTCATAATAACGTTTTTGCTTCTTGAGAGATTTCTTAAGAAAATACATTCGGTCATAAATAAACTGGAATAATTGGCTTCGCTGATAAAGAAAGTTCAGATGCCGGGCTTTTTTGTGATGCCGCGGTATTTCTCTTATGCCGCCAAACCATGTTTTCCTAATCTCCGGCCTCCAGCCGCGGTCATCGTTAAAACACAAACTCACGATTATTAGGTCGGGTTTTACACTTAAACCTTTGGTCTTCAAGAGCTCTGCTTCTTGCCACGAATTATACCCTATGACTCCGGCGTTTACTATATCAATTTTCTTGGTTGTGTGTTTGGACAGTATGTCGCCCATCATATTTATATATCTCTGATTTTTTTGTAAATACTCTCCGGACGCAATAGAATCACCAATGCTCAATATTCTAAACACATTGTTGCCCTTCGGGCTTATTTCATCACCGATAAAGCCTAAAGAATTATATGTAATCTTTATCCCTTCTTTATTAACAAAAGTGATAGAGGGCCTGTGTTCATAAATTAACCTTGAGTGCGGTACAAACCTCACCGTATTGGTAGAGTATCTTACATATGTATAGCATCGCAGGCCGATCTCTAATATAACAAAGACAAAGACTGCCGCTAAAAATATTGTGATAAAGATGTATTTTTTTGGGTTCATTTTTTCAGATTTGCTTTATATTCCACATCAAGATAGTTTTTTAGCTTCTCAAAAACTATTTGCGATACTTTCTCGGCCCCTTCATTTGTATAATGCCAATTATCGTAGAAATAACGGGAATCTTTCGGCATTTCACTGGCCAGGTCTATGACAAAAGTTCCTGTGCGACCTGCCACCTCTTTTGTGGCGTTATTATAAACTTGCATAATACGCCAGCATAAATTCCCGTTCATGGAATCCGACAACTTCACGTCTCCAAGGTCAACCTCTGTTGTCGCGTCCACCGTATTTCCACAGAGGATGGGTTGGGTAACAAAAATCGGCTCTATCCTGTTTTTTCTGCATATATCCACAAGCTGCAAAAGCCTTTTTTTGTAACCATCGATGTATCCGGATTTATGGTGATTAACCTCTTTTTCAATATTTCCTTCGGGAAGCACCAGTTTATCCGCTTTAACAACATCTAAATTTCTATGGGTGATGCCCATTTTTTGGGCTTTTGCCAGTCTCACCATATTGGCGAGCAAAGATACAACTTCACTGTTTTTAACAATAAAGTTTTTAAAGGAGGAATAGCGTCCTTTTAACGCAACCCTGTCATACTTGCCTAAATCATCCCTGCCTATGTCGTTAGCGCCGACCTCAAAAATTATTATTTTAGGTTTCAAACGCGTTAAGTAGTCGTTTACGAGAATTATGTGCCCGAAGGTAGAGTGGCCGGCTAAACCTGCATTGTTAACCCATACCTTATCGTATATGTTTTTAAGTTTTTGCCCCACTAGATACGGCCAATCCCTGCCGTCTGACAGATAAAAACACTCGGCGGTGCTTCCGCCTACGATAACTATTGACAGATAATCGCTAAAATTTTTTGGGGGGTTTTCTCCTCTGAATCCAAGCGAATTTTTAGAATGTATGATCTTTCTGTCGAGCTTGTCTATTTTGTCATTATCAAAAATATACTTGCGGTTTACGGGCAAAATAATTTTATCCCCTTTAACTCTCCATTGAAACGGATTGTAAATTCTTAATAATGCCTCCAAAACCAGAAAACACAACAACGTGCTGACAAGAAAAATAACTGTATTTTTTGTTATATTTTTCATGAACTGCTATTTTGTGAACTTACCGCACATCCTCTTGCAAATGGGCTAAAAAAGGATGTTCTCTTTTCCCGCTCTATTCAACCTCTTTTTTCTCAAATAAACTAAAAAGTCCGAGCGGTATTATGTAAACGTAAAACGGTATAAACACCCTTACCTCGTTTATTGCGCCTACTCTCCAGAATACGTAAAACGAATAAAGCGCCATTACAATGATTGATTTTTTCAAAAGCTCGTCTTTGCGCGAAAAATTTCGAAAGGCCAAAACCCAGTAAAATCCCAGTAAATAAATCAAAAAATAGTAATGATTGTAGGGGTGCGGATTTTTAAAAAATGCCAAAAGCCCCTTGATGTTATGCTTCACCGTACACGGTACAAGATAAGAGGCGCCGTTATCCGTAAAGGTCTGCAAACCGAAAGTAACAATTGTCCATACGTAAGGGGCTGCCCACAAGAAAAGCATTATGGCAATCCTCCTTGCCAAAATGCCCGGTTTTTCTTTGTGTGTGTTGTACAGGAAATAAAGGACAACTATAGCAACGATCGCCTCCTTGTTAAGGGTCGCTATGGGTATCAATATATATAGGAGCCTGTGCCTGTTCTGTTTAATCCACATAGTTCCCAGTATAAAAGCTACAAAGTTCGGCATGTCCGTGAAAACGCTAATCCAGTTAGTAAGAAAAAGCGGCAAGGACGCTATCACAGAGAGCGTCCCTATCATCGCAAGCCTATCGTCAAACCACAATCTAAGATAGACGTGAAAAAGGCAAAACGCCAGAATGAAAAAAAACAACCTGAAAAGCGCGTAAGTATATTCGAGCGGGAGGTGAGATACCTTATGCATAAAATATACCGTAAAAGGTACAAGAGGCCGTCGCGCAAGAGGCGGTACGGCTGTCCTTTCTACGACGCGTTTAAGTGTAGCCGTGCTTTCCTTAAAAGGCAGTACCCTCCGGTCAAAATCTATATAACCGATCACAAATGCAAGGAAGAAGTAGACGAAAAATATGTTTACCAAATTTCTGTTCTTTTTCAGATGTTCCCTAATTTTTTTCATTATATCGCTTCCTTTGCTTTAATCTTCCATACCCATCCGGCAGCAGCAAAAAAGGAGAAAAGCAGTGCTCTAGCTGCCAGCTTATAAGCCATGTTAATGTCTACGAACCTTCCTATAACCTCCTGGATGGTCGGGATGCTCATAAAATATTGTGGATTAAGAGGCGCAAAAAGGCCTAATTGCACATCCCGCGTTGGCAGTCGCAGAAACGCGAGAAACAGAACAATGAAAAACGTAAATAGACCGAACTTTCCATTGGCAGGAATAAGTAATGCAATAAAAGGTGTTGCAAAGACAAAATACCTGAAACCTATAGGGGTTACCGCATAAACCAAAAAGCATAAAGTAAGAAAGTAATAAAATAACTGGTTTTCCGGTGCGTCTTTTTTGGAATCAGCCAGGGCATTTAAAGATAGCGCTATGTAAAAAATAAAGAATACGCCGCTTAATATAATATGTGTCATGCCTGTATAATACCGTCCCTGCGCGAAAACATCAAACAATGCATTGCCGGAAGATAAATAAAACGGCAAATATATAAATAGAGTCGTAATCAAAGCGGTAAATAAAAGAAAGGCTCTCTTTCGCCAGTTATTACCCAAAAGTAAAACTGCAGGTAATACAAGTATGAATGGAAAAACCTTTGTCCCTCCGCCAAGGCATAGCGAAATTATGCAAAGATAAGGCATTTTTGCCGTAGCCAATAACAACGCTAGTATCACAAAAAAAGTCGGGATTAAATCAAATTGCCCGACAGCGTAGGCAGAATGTAAAACGACCACATTGAATATCCAGAGCTTATAGCTTGATAGCGCCTTTCTTTCTCCAGAGGCGAGCTTTAACAGGATTCCGCCTATCAGGAAATCGAATATAAGATACGGGCTTTTCATCAGAAATAAATTTTTAAAGAGTGATAGACCCGAAAAGGCGTGAATATAATCAAGGGTACCTGAATTTTTAGCCATCATGCCGGCCGACATTGCAAGCAATTTGCCGAGAGTAACGCAATTAAACAGCTTGATAAACACGAAATTCGCCGCCGACATGATTGCGAACAGTACAGGTCCGTAATAAGTGTGTGGAAAATTCGGAAAATTCATGCTTATGAAAGCGTAAGGGTTCCAGGCGCCTTCGGTGATGAATGCGTAAGGGAAATAATTTATAAAAGTGAGGTCCTGGCCGTGCATGGTAACAGGCATTATGGCCAATCTGAGCAAAAAGCCTACCAGAGTCCATGTAAGTAATCGTGACAACATTTTTTCTTTTGTTTTTTCCGTGCCGGTCATTTCTTTATGCCTTGCCGTATGTTAACGAAAATCAAACTTAGGATTTGCGTATCACGCTCGAGTTTCCACAGTAGTGGTATGTACAAAACGCAGAAAACTACCGTCCTGCTTGCCATCCCCAGTTTAAGGTAACTGAAAAACATTAATATAACTATTGTGTAAAAAAACGGGAAATAAGCTTTTATCATATAAAGGAATACCCTGAATACGTGACCTAGATAATGGAACATTACAAAGGCTAAAATGCACGTTGCGTAGATACACGAAGTAAAAAGGATTCCCCCGAAGGCAACGCCTTCTATGCCGAATCCGATCTTAAGCAAAATATAGTCCGCTAGTATATTAATTAGTACAGCCACAAATGAAAACCCAAGATACCAGCCAAGCCTGTCTGTTGTAATCAGGAAATTTGCGGCAATTATGCCCGTACTAAAAAAGAACAGGCCCAGAATGGTTATCTGGGCAGCCTTAATGCCATAAATATATTGCGGCAGTAAAAGCTTAACTCCAAAAGGAAGAAGAATAAAAATCGGGCCTATTAAAAGCGGCATTAAGTAAGCGAGCCCAAGGGTTGAAACTTCTATATATTTTCTCAAAGTAGATGTGTCGCGGTTGGAGGAACCGTATTTTTCGACCAAACGGGGGTATACTATCTGAGATAGCGCTGAGGGAATCAAAAAAATAAACTGGATTAAAACATACGATATGCCGAAATAACCCAGCTCTGTAACCCCAAGAAATCTGGCTATCATAAGGCGGTCAATCGTTGTTCTTAAATCTATAATTATGCCTATAATCGCCATAAGCATCCCCAATCTTATAAGATAGCCCAAGATGTCTTTTTCAAAAAATAGCTTGAGGTTGTATCGGCGGTATTCTCTAAGAAAAATATATAAGACTATCCCGACATAGTTAATGCCCATGGCCCACAAAAATCCATAAAAGCCATATCTTATAACCAGAACTAATATTAGTATAAGGTCAGATACCGAAAACAAAATAAGTATTTTGCTCAAATATAAAAATCTGTTGTCAGACCGTAGCAAAAGCGTAAAAAATTCGTAAAGCTGCCTTGCAAAGACCAGAACCGCTATAGTGCGCAGCGCCATCACCCATTCCGTTCCGGCGTGAGGTTTGATAAATATGGAAATTAAAGTGAGTATCAGCCCTACAACAAAAGAAGGGATGCAGGCCATAGAAAAACCTGTCCTCCTTAGGCGCTCAACTTTGGCAGAATCACCCTTCCCCCTAAAGAACGGTATTTCCCGGTTCATGGCGGTTAGTACGCCGAGGCTTGAATAACGGTTGTACTCTAGAATAATTGAAAGCGCGTTCCACATACCGTAAAGCTTGGGGCCGAGAAAACGCGCCACTATGATACTTCGGAAAAAGCCGAATATCCTTGAGATAAATATGGAAATGGAATATACCAGAGTGCTCTTTATTATTTTGTCTTTCATCTTGTGACTAGTGGAGCTCCCTCCCCTAAGCAGAAATCACTTTTCCCTTCGTATTATGCGGAGGGGATTAAATCGTTTATAAAATGCCTGACCCTTTCGGAAGAGCGTCCGTCTACCTTATACGCAAAATCCCCAACGAAGTCTTCAAATGCTTTATTCGGAAACAGGTCATGCGTGTTATCTGAGGCAACGATACGTTGAAGCGCATCCATTAAATCTGCCCGCGATCTTACTTCTATGCCCACCTTCCGTTCTTCTATGGGTATCGCTTCCTCCTTTTCCATTGCATTAAAAAATATAACGGGTTTCTTCAGTATAATCGCATCCATTATCGCGCTCGAGAAAAGCTCTGATACGACACAGATAGAACCGCTGAATAAATCCGGGATATCCGCGTTTCTTACAATAAATGCGTTTGTAAACCCGGATACTTCCTCCTTGAAGCGCGGGTACTCCTGCCTGTCATAAAAAGGATGCAGTTTTATTATTAGTTGCAGATTCTTAAGCGTTCCAAAAACGCTTAACACCTCTCTCAGGAGAAAAAATGATACCTCAGGCGTAAGGTATACAGAATTTATCGGGTAATACTTTATGCAGCTGGCGAGATATACAACCGTTTTTTTGTCGGGATCGGCCCCTGAATCCGAGAGTATCTTACGGTACCTTTTATACCTTTCACCCTGCCCTGCGTATATACGGTCGTGTTGCGGGTAACCGGTTACCTTCGATTTTGACGTATCGGTACCGGCGGCCTTATATAACCTCAGGTAAACATCGCCCCAAAAAGCTACTGCCGTAGCGTGTTGTTTCGCGTAAACATTCATTATACTTGTAATACCATGCTGCACAACAATGCTGGGGAGATTCTTACTTTTTGCCACTAAGGTAAGCGCATGTTCCCAGTTTCGCGTGGAATCCCTCACTATAACCGCCTTCGGGCCTACACCGTCAAAAAAACGGCAAAGCATTGAAATATTTTCTTTCATCAAAGGTAATTCGTTCTCAATTTGTTCGCGAAATATATTTTTCAATATGCGGTAAATGTTGTAGCCCCTGTACCGTAAATATTCGTTTTCGGCAAAGCCTTTTTCAAGAATTTTATTTATCGCGAGAAAGTATCCTCTGCCTCTTCTTTTGTTCAGTGGATTATGGACTTTCAAAAAAGACAGGTATAGCTTTCTCTGTTTAATAAAATTCAGCCTGATCCGCAATCCCCAACCGGCAATATACGGCATGGCTACGTGTTCTTTCTCTATGCCTTTAACAAGCTCGGGAAACCTATAATCCATTATAATGGATTTTCCGTGTTTTCTTGATCTTAAAAGGAGGAATCTTTCAAGTCTGTCTAAAAGTTCTGTTATTATCTTTGCAGCAAAGGAACTTGCTTTTTCACAAATTTTTCTCATGCCGGCTTCGGGGACGAGGCCGTTTTTAACCGTTATGTAGGTTGATTTAATATTAAGACGCTCCGCCAGAAACCTTGATATTTGCTCCAGGCCATCTGTAGATTTTTCGCCTATAATAAGAATCTCCGAGGGATTAATTGCCTCTACGATGTTCAACGTTACCTGCAGGTTTTTTATCACCGTGCACAAATACATGTAAATCTCCAGTTCTAATACATCTGTGACCTTTATGCCTTTTAACGCGCTTGTCTTTTCATCGTTTGACAAAAACTCCCGGCATATCCGGCTTGTCCGGGAGATGTATTCGTCCATGTATTCAAAATCCTCTTTTTTTAAAAACTCTTCGGAATACATTATTTCTCCGAGACCAAGCGTTTCTCCGGCAAAACGATTCATTGAAACCAGTGTTGCCGCTTCAGCGCCACCAGGCAAACTATGGCGCCTAAGAAAGGGGCACAATGAGGAGAGCTTGTCCACATAGCCGAATAATATTAATTTCATAGCATATCCTTGCTCAAGGGCATTCCTTTTTTTATGTCTTTCCTGGCCTTTCTCCCTAAAAGGTATTTTAAAAATTTCGGGTGCAGACCGTAGGCCGGTCTTATAGACCTTATTTTATCTTCCGTAAAGATTTCCCCTTTTTTTATGTCCCGTACTGCAAACAGCGAACGCCTGAAAACAAGGCTCCCCTTCTCTTCAGCCGTCAGCTTGCGGGCATCGCTACCTAATGCCCTCTCGACAATTCTTATGTTCTCCACAAGGGATTTCAGCTCTTGCGGCTCAATGGAAAAGAAATTATCCGGCCCTTTTGACTTTTTCGATAAGGTGAAATGTTTCTCGATTACTTTAGCGCCCAATGAAACCGCCGCCAATGCGACTGCCGTCCCAAGGCTATGGTCGGAAAGACCTATAGGGCATTTGAAAATTTTTTTCAACTTGATTATCTCTTTTAGATTCATATCATCGGGGCGAGCGGGGTAATTGCTTACGCATTTCAGAAGTACGACATCTTTTGCCCCGGCTCTCTTCGCAGTAAAAAACGCTTCCTTTATCTCCGGAATCGTAGCCATACCGGTTGACAATATAAGCGGCTTCTTCGTACCTGCCGCATATTCAATGAGAGGCAAATCCACTAACTCAAAGGATGCTATCTTATGAAACGGAACGTTTAAGTTCTCCAAAAAATCCACCGCGCTTTTGTCAAAGGCGGTTGAGAAAAAAACTATTCCTGCCCTGTCCGCAACTTTCTTCAGCCTGGCGAACCAATGCCACGGCGTATAGGCGGT
Organism: Candidatus Omnitrophota bacterium; assembly: GCA_016927795.1. Taxonomy (GTDB): domain Bacteria; phylum Omnitrophota; class Gorgyraeia; order JABMRN01; family RBG-13-46-9; genus JAFGLX01. Next base: position 6,351 of record JAFGLX010000083.1, on the reverse strand, counting down.
TTTATATAATTGGTATAAAGTACGGTTGCCCCATTTTGGGTGCTTGACTCTGAAATATTTGTTATTTACGTTTAAGGTAATAGTGTCGGGGGTATAGGTCTGAAATTTAACCGCATCAGCTCCGCATTCCCGCGCTTTTTTAATCAAAGACACGGCCCTCTCCAGGTCTTGGTTGTGATTTGCCGATATTTCCGCTATGACGAACGTTGCGGAATTCTTTTTATTTATTTTTTTAAACATTGCCCGCAGAAACCTTTCGTATATAAACTCTTGTTTTTGCGCCTTTTACGGTTCTGTTTCCGCTAAATTTAAAATTTGTGCGCTCAAACAGTTTAACGGAGGCTATGTTGTGCCTTTTTACATAAGCCCTTATTGACCGAAGGTGCTTGTGATGTTTAAGCAGTTTACGAATAGAATTTTCTACAAGGAAAGACGATAAATTGAAGTTTCGCATTTTTTCTACCAGGCTTATGTTTACTGTGGCGCATTTTTTTTCGTTGTCCACGTTAAATCTCAACTGTCCTATAAACTCATGGCCGATTTTAAATATATAAAAAACACAATTTACGTCTCTAAGTCTTTCACGAAGCCATCCCAGGTGATGTTTGAAATCAAACCTTTTTGGCTGAAAGGAATTCTTTCTTACTTCTTTGTCCGTCGAAAGATTAAAAATTTCCCTTGCGTCCCGAAGAGTGGCCTTCTGCAAGGTGAGCCTGTTTCTGAAATATTCGGATAAGATAAATTTTATAATTCTTTCCGGACCACGCCCGTCAACAGTCTCCCTGCCGCACAGAGACATACCCTTTCGCACTCTCTTATCCTGTAAGCTTATAATAGCACGGTGCACCTTTTTTAGAAGGTCCTTATCATCGTAACGGCCTGCATAGCTCAAAAAACCTGTCTCTGCCCAGTAGGAAAGGTGCATTTTTTGGTTCTCGGCAACGCATACCCCTATTGTTGGCGTTCCGGTTCTGGCTAACTCGTTCAACGTCTGCCCGCCCGCTGAGATAGCGATGTCAGAGTTGAGCATAACGGTCTTTAGTTTCATTGGGTCCGGATTTTTAATAAAAACGCACATCGGTTCGGCCGGCTTTTCAGCTACCTGTGTATCCTTGAATGCGTCACTTATAAGAATATTTTTTCTGACATTAGGGTACATGGCGTTTAAAAATTCTAAAAGCTTCGCCGTCAGGTTTTTCGTGTCGCATCCGCCGAATGATATCAAAATGCTTTTTATTACCGGCCTTATTTTTCTGGGGGGCATATCGCGGAATTCCGTTCTTATAGGGATAAAACCGGGCCCCAGCAAATACTTAATGTTTTCTTTCCGGGGATACCTTATATCTTTGGCTTGAAAACCGCCATTTATTACTATACCGCGCGGATAAACCAGCCTTTTATAATCGTCGAGGTATGCGGAAATAGGCGCTAAATCTGATATCTTCTTATAGGTTCTATGCCCTGCCAGATATGAATCTATAACAGCGATGTCGCCTTTTCTTATCATCTGGAAAAGCTTTTTTTGTTCTTTCAGCCAATTGAAAACGCGGTATTTTTTTCCCTTTAAAAGCTTACGGACCGAGTCGTCGCCATTTATTACCAAAGTCGGCGAAATGCCCCTCTTCTTAAAAGCTTGATATAATGAAATACATCTGGTAATATGGCCGAGCCCGATACCTTTTCCGCCTTCGGTCAGAATATGAACTTTCATCATTGAAATTTGCGTAATTTATCCCGATTATTAAAAATCTTCTGAAACGCTTTAACCACATCATCCATATCTCTCGGGGTCTCGGGATACCGGCATACTGGAATTATGACCAGTTCCTTTCTATGCATTTTCTCCGCAACAGGGCAAATACCTTTCGAGTAAACGGCATTGCCTTTATAGAAACCGCAGGTAAATGGACATCCCTTTCTGCCATATGCTATTTTCTTTTGATATAGCGGTTCCAGGTAAATAGGCCTTACATAACCGGCGGCACAGGGTATCCCTTCCGCGTTCAACGCTTTCACGAAAACATCCCTCGGGATACGGGCCTCGCTTTCTTTTATTCTGATAGGATAAACAAAATAGACATGTTTGGTGCCGCTTTCTTCCGCGGGAAGCGTCAAACCTTCGAATTTCGATAATTTCTCCGTAAGATAACGTGCCAAATTTATTCTATGGGCATTTAAAAAATCCAGCCTTCTGAATTGGCCTATGCTGACAGCTGCTTCCAGTTCAGTCATCCGATAGTTGTAACCCACGATGTTGCTTATATCCTTAAGACGTATGTTTCCGGCAATTACCTCTCCGTGGTTTCTTATAAGACGCATCCCAAGCGCCAAGCGTGCGTTTCTTGTTATGGCAAATCCTCCTTCACCGGAAGTAACGGTTTTATGCTGATTAAGGCTAAAAATTCCTATATCCCCCAATGTACCAACCAATTGTTTTTTATATACGGCTCCCGGCGCCTGAGCACAATCTTCAATAATCTTAAGTTTATACTTCCTGGCAAGCGCTTTGATCCTATTCATTTCAGCCGGATGGCCAAAAAGATGAACTACGATTATCGCTTTGGTGCGAGCCGTTATGCATTGTTCAATGCTACCGGGGTCAATGCAAAATGTGTTTTCGCTAATATCCGCGAATACGGGAATAGCGTTCTGCATGATTATGGCCGTGGCCGAAGCGCTCATTGTGTAAGGCGTAACTATTACCTCGTCGCCCGGACCGATCCCGCACGCCCCCAAAGCAACATGAAGACCTGCCGTTGCTGAATTTACCGATATTACGTGCTCCGTACCGAAATAACCTCCCACCAAAGACTCGAATTCCCTGACTTCCTTCCCGCCTAAAAATCCGTCTCCGGATTTCGCGATAAACCCCGACAGTATGCCACTTTTTAAAACGGAATTGACCCTCTTCGATTCTTCTTTGCCGACAATTGCCCGGCTCACGAAAGGTTTACGCCTGATTTTTTTACCGCCGAAAAGCGCTAGTTTGCTCATATTGTTACTTCAAAAGTATTTTTTTTCCATTTTTGGCTGCCGAAGAACTTGCGGCCTCAATCAACTCCAAAACAGCCACTCCGTCATTGCCCGATGAAATCGGCTCTTTGCTCTTTTTGACACAGTCCACAAGATGCCTCACAGCCTTTACCATAAAGTCCCTTTTATATTCTACTTTTAAATGCGGCTTCGCCTTGAGGAGTTCCCTATACCCTGCAAAATATTTGCTTCTTCCGGACACGTAGAAATCCACGGAAAAGCCGCTGTCTCTTATAACAATTCTCCCTTCCTGCAACAGGCAGTTTAGTTCAAAAATTACGTATTTTTTTGCATCACATGCCTGAAAAACACCCAATATTCCGTTTTCGAATCTTACAAATCCGTCCAGATTGGGGTCATGAAATTTATGGGAACGGTTGGTGCTCGAAAATGCCATTACCTCCTTGGCTTTGCCAAACAGAAACAAGAACAAATCAAACATGTGGGAGCCTGTATTTTTTATGCCGGCCGTGTAGTAAAATGTTACCTGCTGAACATCGCCCAATTTTCCATAGCGGATGACATCTCTCACCCGCGCGTGGAGCTGGTCAAATCGCCTTTGGTGGTTTACTTGTAAAATTATTTTTTTACGTTTGCATATATTGACTATCTTTTTTGCTTCGCTTGTCGAATCTGCCAGCGGTTTTTCGCAAAATATAGCCTTCAGGGGAAAATTCACCGCTTTTCTCAAAATAGCGCCGTGAGTTTCTACAGGCGTACATATGCTCAGTATGTCTATTTTTTCTCTGTCGAGCATTTTTTGCACGGATGTGTACCCGCTTTTTATATCCCACTTTTTCATGCACGCCCGGAGTTTTTTCCGGTCAATATCGCATACGGCAACAACATCTGTATTTCTGTTCGCCCGGTAAGCGCCTATATGAGTCGAAACATACTTTCTCATAGGATCATCGTCAAAAGTACTCGCTATATGTCCGCATCCTACTATCCCGACCTTAAACATTTTTATCCCTCCCGGATCGATAAGCGCTTAGGCTTTCGTCTATGAACTTTTTCTTTATCTCGTCGTTAAAGAACCTGATACCCCTGTGGAGGGGAAAATTCATGCCGCCAAACCCTCTTTTAAAATATGAAATATTTATTTCTTTTTCGCTGGGCTTTTCCAGCAGCTGCTCTGGGTAAAACTGCCATCCCAATTCCAGCCAACGAAATCCTCTACTTATGTAATATGTTATGGCTTCCCAAATCAAGCGATGCCCGATAAAATAGTTCTTTTCATATTGCGGATGATTCGCGCCCAATGAATAATATGCCTTGCCGCTATCGTGGTTAAAATAGGCGCCGCCTATCGCTTTATTGCCGGTTTTAGCTACGGTCAACATGCCTTTATCCTGTCGCACTAATTCGCACAAGATTGCCCATTCCTGCCTGCTGTAAACGTGCTTTCCGCTTGCTAAAAAATAGAGGTTTTCGAACTCCGCGAATAATCTCTCCGATATATTCTTAAAATCCAAAAACATGACTTCATATTTTTTAGTTTCGCCTTTTATGAGGGGCCTGTAACTTTTCCTTAGATTGCCCCATAATGTTTGCTCGGGCAATTTAAGGTCGATAATATTGGTCAGAATGGAACAGTCGACATAGGAAAATTCGGATAGGTAATTACAGTAAAACCTCTGATCTATTATAAGCATGGGGTCTATTAAGGCCCTGTGTAGCAATACTTCCTCGGCACGCGCCAATTCTTCAATATGTAAAAACACAGCTTTTTCTATTTTCTTTCTCTCCTTAAAGGATAAGGTCGCCTCGAATGCAGGAGCCCTCATGAGATGCCCGTTCTTTACGGAAAATTGTTTTCCGTAACGCCCGCTTTCCATTATTAAAGGGCAAATCGAAACAGGCTTGTTGTCCTTAGTGATCAAAAAACTTGCGTCACTTATAAAATTTTCCCGTGTGATGCATCTGCAAAATTCAAGCCAGCCAATGGTGTAATATACGGGAATAGCATTTTTTTTGCAGAACTCTTCCCACAGCGGTTTAAAAGACCCGCCGTTCCTTTCAACGGTCTTTATATTAGATATCGCCTCTTGGCTTTCTTTGTTTAACATATTTATTGATTTCTATAAATTCAGGATTCTTATCCAGAAATCTTATAATGTCCAACGTAGAAAATAGTGTGTTATTTGCCCCTAACTTCTCAAAAATTATTTTAACAAGTTCGAAATCGGGCTCTTCGTCAACCGTAAGCCTTATTTCCGGCCTGTTTAATTCAGGAGGACACGGTAAGTGCCCTATTTTGTATTTCTCCGGGTGCTCGTATATATAATTCGATACGTTTTCTCTGTCAACCGGGTCGTTTGTTACCAGAGAAACTTCATCCAGCACCCGGGTCGGAAACACCAATACGCTCATTCCCCACGGAAAAGTGCGGTCAAGGCACGTTGAAGCCAGGTCAAGTTTATTTCGGAAATAATAGTTAATAACTTCATCTATGATTAAAGGGTCAATTAAGGGTGTGTCGCCCCACAACTCAACGATATGTTCTCCGCCGTAATGCTTTACGGCTTTGAGAACCCTATCCAATACGTCGTCTTCGCTCCCCCTGAAGCATTTTACCCCCAATTTGTCGCTTAGGGCCTTGATTGCGTCATCGACCGGGTTTACGGATGTCGCTATAACAATCTCATCAATAAAACGCGCCCTCTTAACTCTTTCTACCATTAACTCCAGCATGGGCTTCCCTAAGATTTTTTTCATTGCCTTCCCGGGTAGCCTCCTAGAACCTAATCGCGCCTCTATGCTTGCGATAATCTTACCCTGAAAACCCATGAGCTAAATATCCTTTAGCATCTTATGTAATTGTGCCTTGGTTAGCCATTTAGTATTTTTTTCGCTTGTATAACTAAAATCTTCCGGCAAGGTTTTGCCGCCTCGCCAATTTTCCACGCCCCACCAGGGGTGCTCCGGTTCAATTACAAAAAAGTCGTCAAATTCCAGCGTATGCCTGGCTTCATTTTCGGTAATAAGGCATTCGTGTAACTTCTCCCCGGGCCTTATCCCGATCAATTTGATCTTGCATTTGGGAGCTATTGCTTCTGCCAAATCTACAATCCTCATGCTTGGTATCTTAGGAATAAAGACTTCGCCTCCGTGCATTTTATTAAGCATTTTTATGACAAATTCAACCCCCTGCTCCAGGGTAATCCAGAAACGTGTCATCTTCTTATCCGTAATTGTGATCGTGCCTGTATCCTTTTGTTTATTAAAAAGCGGAATGACGCTTCCCCGCGAACCTACAACGTTTCCGTATCGGGCACAGCTGAAACGCGTTCTGTATTTTTCTCCAACATAAGAATT
>JAFGLX010000082.1 GCA_016927795.1 Candidatus Omnitrophota bacterium | reverse complement strand
TTGGAAGGCTGGCTTGACTTTATGGACAGACACCCGCGCGTTGCAGCAAGCGGGTGTAAACTTATTTTTCCCGATGGCAACCATCAGGTGGGCGATGCGGGTTTTAAACCATCTTTGGCGAGCGTGATAAGTTACGCTGTTTTCCTCTCTAAGATATTTCCGCGCGCGTTCAAAAGTATATTTTTAAACTACGATAAATATTCTAAACCGTTAAAAGTGGACTGGATAAGCGGCGCGGCGTTAATGTTGAGAAAATCCGTTTTAAAGGATACCGGCCTTCTGAACGAGGATATTTTCATGTTTGCAGAGGACGTGGAACTGGGGTGCAGGATAAATTCACATGGTTACGACGTATTTTATTTACCGTATCTTACGATTACGCACCGTCAGGGCTCAAGCGTAGAAAAGCAAAAAGACAAAGAGGATTTCAGTTTTCTCTGGTTCAAGAATCTCCGCCGCCTTTATTTCTATTATAACAAAAAAGAGCCGGTTATCATATACGATATGATTATGATATGCGCGTTTTTGCTGAGAAGCATTTTGTATTACCTTATTTATATCACAACAGGTAACGCTGCAAAAAAAACAAAATTCGATAAATTGTCGGGATATCTTAATTTTGCGATACGCAATTTAGGAAAACCCGTAAACGGATACGGCAATAGTTAGAAAATGACGGACGAAAAAATAAAACTCTCGGTAATTATACCGACCCATAACAGGACCGCGATTTTAAAAAAGTGCCTCGGAGCACTTCAGAAAGCAACTCTTGCGGCAGATTCTTTCGAGGTAATAGTCTCTGACGATGGTTCAAACGAAGACGTAAAAAGTGGCATAGGGGCTTTTCTGGACAGCAAGGTACCTTCATTCAGGTACATGCGCAACGAAAAAACCGGCGCAAACAGGGCCAGAAACCTGGCTATAAAAGAGTCTCAAGGCGCGATACTACTCTTTATAAATGATGACATTATAGCAGCGCCCGGCATGCTTGAGACTCATATGTTGGCGCACGGCTGTTGTCCTGAAGAAAATACGGCCATTTTAGGACGTGTCAGGCTGGCGCCTGAGATACAGCCTACCGTGTTTTCAAACCTGCATCTTGATGCGAGTTTTGATTTACTGGAAGGGCGGGAAGAACTTGACTGGAGGGCGTTTTATACATGCAATGTATCGGTGAAGAGAAGTTTCCTTGAAAAATACGGGATTTTTGACGAGGATATGCGCTGGCATGAAGACCTGGAACTTGCCGAGCGCCTGTCGCGTCATGGATTAAGAGTTATCTATAATTCCGACGCTTTAGGCTACCACTGGCACGACTTGGATGAAAATGGGTATCTTGCAATTGCCGCAAAAGAAGGGGGTTCCCTCGCCGCATGGTATAAAAAAGCGCCGGAGTTAAAAAAGAAACTGAGCCTTCTGGGTTTTTATATAGGGGCACCTTTTCTAGAACGGATTAAATATAAAGTGGCGGATTTATTCATAAACGGGCTTACTATGCCTTATGTTTTGGACACTGCAAGGTTTTTTGCACCGAGAAAAAGCAGCATGGCGCTTACGCTATACAGAAAGGCATTCCAGTCTATAAAGAGAAAGGCGATTAGAAATGAGCTATACAGGAAAGACTAAACGCAAAAAACTTGCTATATATGGAGGCAGGCCATACCGGCCGAAGAACAAATTCTTAGTATTTGGTTCGCCGGTTATAGAAAGAGAGGAAATCGAGGAAATAGAAGATTCCATAAGGCACCGGTGGATAGGGACGGGCCCTAAGGTGGCAAAATTCGAAGACGCCTTCGCTTCATATAAAAACGCAAGATTTGCCGTTGCTTTAAATTCGTGCACGGCAGCTCTCCACCTTTCCATGCTTGCGGGCGGGATAGGCCCGGGTGATGAGGTTATCACAACAGCAATGACATTTTGCGCCACGATAAACGCCATAATACATGCCGGGGCTACACCTGTATTGGCAGATTGCGACCGGAGTAACATGAATATTCTCCCGGAAGAGATAAAGAAAAAGATAACCCCTAAGACAAAGGCTATATTGGCAGTGCATTTCGCGGGCCGGCCCTGCGATATGAATGCAATAATAAAGATAGCCACGAAATATAGGCTTAAGATTATAGAAGATTGTGCGCACGCTATTGAGAGTGAATATCACGGCAAAAAAACGGGTACATTCGGTAGCTCCGGTTGCTTCAGCTTCTATGTAACTAAAAATATAATTACAGGTGAAGGCGGAATGGTTATTACGGAAAATGAAAAAATTGCTTCCAGGATTAAAACCCTGGCGTTACACGGCATGAGTAAAGACGCCTGGAGGCGGTTTTCCGATAAGGGGTATAAGCATTATAAGGTAATATACCCGGGATTTAAATATAACATGATGGATATACAGGCGGCCATAGGGATACACCAGCTAAAACGCATCGATTTATACTGGAAAAGGCGGGAGGCCATATGGCAGAGGTATAGCAGAACTTTCCGTAACCTGCCGTGTATACTTCCGCCCGAACCGGAGCCAAAAACAAAGCATGCCTATCATCTGTATACACCGCTCATAGATATAAAAAATCTTGGCAAGAAGAGGGATTGGGTTCTCGCTGCTTTGACCGCTGAAAATATAGGCACAGGCGTTCACTATATACCCGTTCACCTTCATCCCTATTACA
>JAFGLX010000081.1 GCA_016927795.1 Candidatus Omnitrophota bacterium | reverse complement strand
GAATATACTTTACAGCCGCTAATAAATATCGTTCGCTAAGTACATAAGAACTAAACCTCCCCTGCCATAGATATCCACGCCAATTTTCCCTGAAGTTTATCATTCTTGTATATTTTAAGTGTGTCTTTCCTATTGCATTGGCAAGGCTGCCTTCTTTGGCGGGAACAGCGATAATATGCACGTGGTTCGGCATTAGGCAATATGCTAAGATTTCGGTATTGAAGTTTTTGGCGTGCTCTTGAAGTAACCTTAGATACTCTTCGTAATCGCTGTCATTAAAGAACGTCCTTTGTCTTCGGTTTCCTCTCTGGACTACGTGATGTGGGTATTGGGGAACAACTATTCTTGCAATACGTGGCATGGCAAGAAGAATTATAACTTGTGTAATTTATAATGTCAATTATAATTAAGTATTGTGTCCCCCGAATTCCACATGTTCGAAACAAATTGAAAAACCGCTTATTTTATATTACAATGTTTTTAGCGGTTATTATAAATAGCGGCGAAATTATCGGAAGGACCTAATGGATAAAGCTATTAAGAAGAACCTCATAGATTCTTACCAGGTAGACGGCGGCTTCATTGTCCATGATTGTGAAATGTTAGAAAAAATATTTAGCGCCTATAGGATAAACCCAAAAACCTCTATCGATAGAAGGATTTTTGATTTAGAGGGTATCACCCATTTTTTCCAGCACGGCGTAACAGCGCTATTTAAAAAATTGGATATTACTGTAGGTGATTATGTCCTAAGCCTAGGCGAAGGCAGCGGGGCACCTTCACGGTTATTAGCAAAACTAATTGGGTGTAAAATAGTTGGTATAGACATAAACCCGGATCAGATAATAAAAGCGAAAAAGTGCGCCATCTTACATGGTGTGCAGGATAAAGTTGAATATTACGAACAAAATGTGGAAGAATTAAGCTTAGAAAGAAACGATTTTACAAAAGCTTTTTGCAATGAAACTACGTGTCACTGGCAGGAAAAGGGAAAAGCCTTTAAACGGATAAACGAACACCTTAAAAAAGGCGCGAAAATCGGATTTAACGAATGGTTGAAAGGCGATAAAGGCACCTTGAACAACGCCTACAGTATAATTCCGGAATTTACCCCTCTTTATAAAAATGGCATATGGTTTCAGGAAAATTTAGAAATATATTCAAAATTACTTGAAAAAACAGGCTTTGAAGTGTTAGAGATGGAGGATTGTACCGATAGAATTGATATAAAAATGAGAAGTAGGCTAAAAGGTATTCAATTGGAAGGTGACCCTTATATAAATGTCATGGGAAGCAAGGCTAAGGAAACAGGTATAAATTATTATAAGGGTATGTTAAAAACTCATTACGATTTTGTAAGGTATGGGATAATTATCGCGGAAAAGAAATAGCTTTTCTGTTTTCTTCTACTTTATCTTCCCCTTTTCAAAGGCAAGACGGAAGGCACCTACAACGATAGGGTCGAATTGTATGCCGGCGTTCTTCTGTATTTCCTGTATGGCTACCTCCGCCATTTTACGCTGACGATAAGGCCTGTCTGTGGTAATAGCGTCATATGCGTCGCACACAGCGATAATTCTCGCGACAAGCGGTATTTCACTCCCCTTAAGTCCCTCGGGATAACCGTTTCCATTGAACTGCTCCTGGTGGTATTTAATCTCTTTGACGACATCTCCCAGTTCTTTAATAGGTGTTAAAATCGCGGCTCCCACTATGGGGTGCTCTTTAACTTTTTCAAATTCTTTTTTGGTGAGTTTTCCGTTTTTATTCAATATACAATCGGGAAGTCCTATTTTACCCACATCATGTAAAAGCGCGGCGATATGAAGCGTTTCCCTGAAATTCCTGTAAGCGCGAGCCTCCGGTATTCCTTCTATTTCATCCGCTACCGCCAGGCAATATCTCGTTACCCTCTCTGTGTGACCATGGGTATATGGGTCTCTGGCGTCTATGGCGGCTGCGAGCGCTATCGCGGTATGCAAGAACACCCTATGCTCTCTATTGTATAAATCCTTTATTTCTTCTATTCTATCCTGCAGGCTCTGGATAAGTTGGGCGTTTGAGATAGCCATTGCCGCGTCATTGGCCAATGTCATGAAAAAGCCTATTTCCTGACGGGTAAATTCCTTCTTTGAAATCTTGTCCCCCAGTACAAGCACCCCAATCAAATCTTTTTTATAGTAAAGTGGTATGCACATGTTGGCTTTTAAAAGGTCCATCTGCCTTAAGGCAAGCTCTATTAACCCTGCCAATTCGCCATGTTTACCAAGTGATTCCTTATTTTTTATAAGTGCAACCATATCCTGGTAAACCAATACGCCATTTTCAGACAGTATATAATTTTTCCTCTCATTGAAAATCTTAATAAGCGGGTTTTCAAAGGTCATCCTGATAAAACCGACGGGGATTTTTACCCCGCCTTCGCCCTTACTGTCTATTAAAATAAAAGCGTTCTTGTGCTCTTTATATAAAAGTATAGCCGTATGCGTAATGCCCAGTTGCTGGTCAATGGTGTTTACTATCATTTTTATAAGGCGTTCGGCTTTTTTGAAACGTATCATGAACCTGGAAGCGTTCTCAAGGAAGAGTTGATAGTCTCTTTCCGGCTTAGGCCATTTCTGGGTGTTTTCAGCGCCTATAGGTATAAGTGCTCCTTCGGTGTCAGTGAGCTTGTCCACGAACCACTCCTGAATCTTTACCCACCCTTTTTTGTCTTTATCTGTTTTTGCGAGTTCCCTATACATTTTTGCCTTCTCCCACGCAGGACATAACCACTGACTCCAGGTTCTCAAGCACAAGAGGTTTTGTGATATAATCACATGCATTAAGCTTTTTGGCGGCGTCTATTTTATCCTGCTCCTCGATGGCTGTCACCATAATAACTTTCACGTCTTTATCTACCTCCCTTATCCTCTTCAGCGTCTCAATCCCGTCTATACCCTTCATTCTTATATCAAGAAGTATTATGTCCGGCTTGTCCTTTCGGATTATTCTCAAGGCTTCGGAACCGTCCAGGGCAGTATATACCTGGAAAGCTCTTTCTTCAAAAAAGTTTTTTACAAAATCGCAAACGTCTATCTCATCATCCACAACAAGCATCTTCTTCATTATGGCTACTCCTTATAAGCCTTGTTTACCACTTCTTCTAAATCCTTTAGTGAACTAATCGGCTTATCGAGATAAGCATAAGCCCCGGCGTTTAACATCCGTGCTCTTGTCTTTCCGGCATCGTCAAACGCGGTAACGAATATTACTTTCGCTTTAGGGTGTTTTGACTTTAAGAGGCCCAAAACCTCCTCACCGCTTACACCCGGCATTTTAAGGTCCAGTATGACTATGTCGGGACTTTTCGTATTAATCAACTCCATGCCCTGAACAGCTTTCGAGGCAGTATCTATCTCATAGCCCCTTAGCCCAAAATACTCCTTGAGCATATCGGTAAATTCCAACTCGTCGTCCACCGCCACTATTCTCGGCTTTTTCTCTGACATATTTTCCACCCCAATTCTAACGGTTATAAATTATAGGTTATAGGTTTTAAGTTCTAAGTTTTAAGTTTTTTTATAAAATTAATACGTTTGCTTCGAAAATAACAATAACCAAGAAACAATGACCAAACAAATTCCAAGATACAATAACCAATTATCAAAAAATTATTCTGTTTTATCAATAATCGCAGAAAGAATTTTCTTCAGTTCTTCTGCTTCTTTCAATAGCGGTTTTATTTCGTTTTCATTGTTTTTGTTTGCTTCCGAAAGAAGATCTAACCAGTAATAACTTTCTTTTGCTTCTCTTCGGGCTATTTTCATTCGTTGAATAAAATCTTTCTTCCCCAGCGCGTCATTAGCTTCCCGATAATTGGCTCCGATAGATCCGGATGCTCCTACAACTTGGCCTATCAACCTATTGTTAATTGAGTCTTTAGATAAATTCTTACATAGCCTTATTACTGCTTTTGCGAATTTCGCAGTTCTTTCTTCTAAGTCAAACCTTTGTGTCATGTTTTCTATGTTTGGTTATTGGAATTTGGCCATTGGTTATTGTTTGGTTATTGTATCTTGTATCTTGATTATTTCGCATAGTTCGTGTCAGACTTTCGCTTTCGTCGCTACCGGGAATTCGAGTGTAAACGTCGTGCCTTCGCCTACCTTCGATTTAACCGAAATGTGCCCTTTGTTTCGTTCTACAACCTGGCGTACTATGAAAAGGCCGAGGCCGGTTCCCTTGCCAGGTTCCTTCGTGGTGTAGAATGGATTAAATATCTGTCCTATTTTATCTTCCGGTATACCATGCCCCGTATCTTCTATTTCCACGATAATTTTGCCGTTTTCTTTTCTTCCCCTTATTGTTATTTTACCTCTTTCCTTTATGGCCTGGGCAGAGTTCCTTACAAGGTTAAAAAATACTTCCTGGAGTTGTTTTTTATCGCCTGCTATAAACGGAAGATTTTCGTCTATTTCTTTCACTATGTCTACATGATCCAGCTTGAGCTCATAACCGACAAGCGCCAGGACCTCGTCCATTTCTTCTTTTACGCTGACAGTTTCACTTATTATACCTTTTGAGGGTTTGGCAAAGCTTGAAAGCCGCTTTGTTATAGCGGTTGCCCTATCCGTTTCATGTATAACTTTTTCCATGATTTTCTGGGCTTTTTCACAAAGTTCTTGCGGGGACTTGTCTTTATACAAACCGTCTTTCAAGTTTAACAAAAACGCTTCGCATTGCCCCCTGGCTATGCCTAGAGGATTACATATTTCGTGATTTATACCGGCTGAAAGTGTTCCTATGACCGCCATTTTTTCTTTTTGCGCGGCTTCTGCCTGTGTTTTTCCTAATTCGACAAGCATCCTTGCGTTACTTATGGCTATCGCGAGTGTCCTTGCCAGCGGCAACAATATGTCCATGTCATCCTGTGTGTAGTCCTCATCGGATTTCTTCTTGCCCATGGTAAGGATGCCTATCATTTCTTCGTGTATTATAAGAGGTATGGCAAGTTCCAGTTTAAGTTTATTCATATCATCGACTATACGGCGCGGCAAAGGAGAATCCTTCCCCTGATGTTTTATCGAAAGATATGCCTTTGTTCTATTTAAAAATGTGGCCAATGTATT
>JAFGLX010000007.1 GCA_016927795.1 Candidatus Omnitrophota bacterium | reverse complement strand
GGCGAATTCGCCCATTGTTCTTATAAGATACTTGTTCCTCTCCCGTTTTATCTCTCCGGATAAGAGGTTAATATTGTTCGCCGATATGGAAGCTATTACACGCTCTAAGGGCAAGGAATATTTTACGAGCCCCCTTTGGTCGACCTCCACCAGTATTTTCCTTGATCTTCCTCCGCCTACTTCCACATTCGCGACACCGGTTATTCTTTTTATTCTCTCTTTCACCTGTTCGTCGACAATTTTGCGTATTTCCTCGGTCGTCCTGCGAAGAGACGTCACCGCTAATATCATCATCGGTACGTCGGAACGTTTAAACTGTGCGATTACGGGTTTTTCCGCTTCGCGCGGTAGTTTATTTTTGACACGCGCGAATTTTTCCCTGACCTCAAGCGCGGCGAAATCCATATTTATGCCCGGTTCAAAGCTTAAAACTACCGTAGACTCCCCCTCTTTGGATATGGAAAGCATGCTATCCATATGACTGACGGTACTTAAAGCCTCTTCTATGGGCCTTGTAACCATGGTTTCTACTTCTGTAGGCGGTATACCGCCCCGTATATTTACTATAATACTTATTTCACCGAAACTTATGTTGGGATACAATTCTATGGGGAGCCTGAATAAGGATATAATCCCCACCAGGACAAATGCGGAAAATAGCATTATGGTTCCGACGGGTCTTTTTGTAGCTAATTTAGGTAAGTCCATAACAGTTACGCTAAAGCTTTTTTAATTATGCCGGTCAGCGTCTCTTATCTGCCTTTAAAAAGTCTTGTGCTCCATTCGTACGACAGAAGATAGATCGCTGGAACAACGAGTAAGGTAAGAAAAGTAGAGACAAATAAGCCGCCTATAACGCTTATGGCTAGAGGGCTTCTTAATTCCGCGCCCTCTCCTATGGCAAGCGCCATAGGAATAAGTCCCAGTATAGTGGTTAATGCGGTCATTAGAATAGGCCTTAAACGAGCTTTACTTGCTTCAACAACTGCCTCGTATGCGGGTTTGCCCTGTTGCCTCAGTAAATTGAGATAATCTATCAATACTATACCGTTATTGACAACTATGCCTCCCAACATTATTACCCCTAAAAGCGCGACTACGTTGATTGATGTGCCTGTAACAAAAAGCCCCAAGAGCACTCCTATCACAGAAAGCGGCACGGTTACCATTATTATAAGGGGCTGGCTAAAACTTTCAAACTGAGCCGCCATTATCATGTACACCAGGATTATAGAAAAGATTAACGCGAAACGAAGGCTCTTGAACGACTCCGCCATCTCTTCCGACTCGCCGGTAAGCCTTACCGTATAATCTTCCGGTATATCCAGCTTTTTAATTACCGTGTTTACGTCTTTTGAAACATCCTTAAGGGCCCTTTTAAAAATATTGGCTGAAATCAGAATCGTTTTTTCCTGGTCCAGCCGTTTTATTTCGCTGGGGCCTAAGCCCCTCCTGAACTGCGCCACACTGAAAAGAGGCACAATACTCTCGTCCGGGGAATAAATCTGCAACCTGGACAGCTTATCGAAATCGTTCCTGTCGCTTTCTCTCAACCTTACGCGTATGTCTATTTCCTGCCCTTTTTCCTTAAGCTGAGAGGCTATATAACCCTTAAGCGCGATCTGCGCCGTTTGGGCTATATCCGCCACGGAAAGGTTGTATAAACCCGCGTTGTCTTTATTTATAAAAACTTTTGTTTCCGGAGAGGGCTCGGGCATATCTGTTTTTACACCGTATATGCCCCTTATTTTTTCTATCTCTTTTGTCAGCTTCTCGGCTATTTTGGTGAGCACCGGCATGCTCGCGCCTTTTATCTCTACTACAATGGGCGCCGATAGCTCGACTGCGGCGCTGAATATGCTTTCCTGAAGTATGTATTCTATGTTAGCGCCCTCTTTGTCTATCCGATCTAAATTGGCCTTTATCTCTTGTACCGCCGCCGCCGTTTTTGTCTTTCTTTTTTTCTTAAGGTTGACCCTTATTTCGGCCTGATGCGAGCCGAGTCTCTGCAGAACATCTTTTGCTTCCTTACCTTTGGTTGACCCGACTATAGTCGTTACATCTTCCGCGTATGGAAGGCCCAGGAGGTAGTTTTCTATCCTTGCTGTTACCCTGTTTGTTATCTCGAGCCTTGTGCCGCTGGGCATATCCACTTTTATAACGAATTGACCCTGGTCTACCTTGGGCATAAGTTCCTTGTCGAGTGGAATTATTAAAAACAGGCTTCCTATGAAAATACAAAATATAACAAATAGCCCCAGAGTTTTTACCTTTAGGAAGCTTTTAAGCACTGTTTCATAAAATCCAAGCAACATAAAATTGCCGCTTCCGGAAACCGGAGTGGCGGCCTTGCTTTTAGTCTTGCTGCTTGATAGAAGCGGTATTATGGTAAGGGCTACAAAAAGACTTGCTACCAGCGAAAATATTACCGTAAACGCCAGTTGTTTAAAAATCTGGCCTGCTATACCTATAACAAAAATCATCGGGAAAAAAACCACTACGGTCGTAAGGGTAGAGGATGTTATGGCGTTTGCTACTTCGTTGGCTCCCGTAACTGCGGCGTCTTTCGGATTTTCGCCGCTTTCTTTATGCCGTGTTATATTTTCCAGCACAACTATGGCATTATCGACAAGCATGCCTACACCCAACGCAAGCCCGCCAAGACTCATCATATTTATCGATAGCCCTCCCCAGTACATAAACGTAAATACCGCAACTATGGATATCGGGATACTTAACGTTACTATGAGCGAGCTTTTTACGTTACGCAAAAATAAAAGCAGTACCAAAAACGCGAGGATGCCTCCCTGGACGGCGGCATCCTTCACGCCGTTTATGGCATCTTCGATAAATATAGACTGGTCGTACACTATTTTTATTTTTATGTCCTGGGGTATCTCTCGCTGCATGGAATTCAGTCTTTTCTTTATTCGATTTACGACCTGAAGGGTATTTGCCTGCGCCTGTTTTTGTACGGAAATGGATACATTTTCTTCAGCGTTATACCTCGAAAAGCTCGTTCTTTCCTTTACAGTATCATATACAGTGCCTACATCTTTAACTAAAACTAAATTTCTGTCTCTGCTTATAATATTTTTTTCGTCATCCTCACTTACATACCGGCTGGCAGCGTCTTCCTTTTCGGTTTTCACAGGAATTTTTTCTATTTCACCTACATGCTCGAATTCCCCGAGGGTTCTTATCAGATACTCATAAAAAGTCTCTTTGATCGTTCCAGCGGGATAATTTAAATTGGCGTTAGTAATAGACCTTGCCACTTTTAAAAGCTGAACGTTTTGGGCCTGCAGTCTGCCCTGGTCCACCTCCACTATAATTTCCCTCTCAAGGCCTCCGGTAATGGAAGCAGACGCTACTCCCTCTATTTTTTCGAGCTCATCTTTTATTATTTTTCGGCATATTTCCCTTATGGCTTCCGGCGACCTATCCCCTGTAACGCTCAGTGTAATGATAGGTAATTCGAAGGGGTTATACTTCATTACGAGAGGTTCTTCCGACTCCCGCGGCAACCTTTCTTTTACTAAATCTATCTTTTCTCTCATTCTTAACGCCGCGAAATCCATGTTCTGGGACCACCCGAATTCGGCAATGACAAGCGATAGCCCTTCCTTAGAAATACTTTTTATCCTCCGTACACCGCTTACGGTGCCTATGGCTTCCTCTATCGGCTTTGCTATAAGGGTTTCTATCTCTTCCGGGGCGGCGTTTTCGTATGTAGTAACAACGGTAAGCTGCGGATACGTTATCGGAGGGAAAAGTTCCTGCGGAAGCCTGCCTAAGGAAATAATCCCAAAAAGCAGTATGCCCGTAAATACCATCACGGTTGTAACAGGTCTTTTTATAGAAAAACTCGGTAGACTCATATTGCTAAGGTTTAAACTTTAAAATTATACCTGCGGATACCGCCGATATAAATAAGTCCAATATTTTTTCCGCTATAGCCATTCTTTTTAAAATACCGTTTCCTGCTCTTCGCTTATTTCCACGAGGTCATTGTCTTTGAAATCCTGGAAAGCCTCCACTATGATAATCTCTCCTTCTTCAAGCCCTTTAGATATCTCAGCGGCATCCTGGGTCAGGTAAGCGATCTCTACTTGCCTTACTTCAACCGTACCCAAGTCCAGAACGGGTTCTTTTTCCTCTTCCTTCTGGTCTTCTTTTTTGCGCTTTGCGCGTTTCACTTGTTTTTCCTCTTCTTTTTCCTCTTCGGCAGGTTTTTCCATTTCTTTCTTATGCACTATATAGACGAAGTAGTCGGCGTCTTTTTTCTTAAAGGCGGATGTCGGTATAATAAGGGCATTATCTTTCTCGTATGTAGAAATAAGGGTTCTTAAAAACATGCCCGGTTTAAGCTCGAGATCCGTATTTTTAAGTTCTATTTTTACGTTTTGAGTCCTGGTGCGCCCTTCCAAAACGGGCGAGATGCTGTCAACCGTACCTTTGTACGCCTTATTAGGATAGGCATCTATAAAAACCTCGCATTTCTGGCCAAGCTTAATTTTGGGAGAATCTTTTTCTATTATTTTAAATTCGCCGTATACATTGCTTATGTCCACAAATATACCTACTTTATCGTTAGGGGTTACGTAACTGCCTATGTCCATGATACGGCTACCGAGCATACCGTCACTTACGGCATATATGTTAGTTTTCTCAAAATCGCTTTTGGCGGATTCATATTCAAGTTTTGACTGCTCAAGTTTTACTTTGTCTATGGCTCCGATTTCAAAAAGCTTTTTGTTTTTTTCCTGCTCTAACTCCGAATACTTAAGCTTTATAAGAGCGTCTCTCTGGTTCAGGTTGGCTATTATGTCACCCTCCTGGATTCTTTCTCCGTCTTCGAAATTAAAACTCTCCAACATGCCGCTTATCTGAAATTTGAGGTCCACTTCCTTAAAGCCCTTTATAGTGCCCATGGCAGGCAGGGTATCTTTAAAGCTTATTTTTCTTACTTTGTACACTTTAACAGGGGTAGCTTCACCTGCTATTTCGAGTTCGGTAGCTTCTTTCGGAGCTTTTTTACCGAATATTATCCTCTGGATATTATTCATCGTACGGGACAGTATCAAGCCCACTATAAGCAGGCATATCGCTATGATAACGTAATTCCTTTTTCTAAGACCGAGTTTGTTAAAAATGTTTTTTGCGTCTATTTTCTTCATTTTTAAACCCCTTTTTTTATCTAAATGTCAAAATAGTCGTTAATGCCTATTACTTTGTTAAGCGAAGAAACGGCGGAATAATAATCCGCCAGGGCCTGGATATAAGAAAATCTTTCTTCGGACAATTTTATCAATTCTTCTATCACGGTCGAGAAGTCCGCGTCCCCCAACTCCTGTTTCACCCTCATTATCTCGGCCTGTTTTGTCTGGAATTTGACCTTGTTTTTGGCGACTTCTATCAAGACAACGGCTTTTTTGTATTTATAGAACGTCTCTTTTACTTCCATTACGACTTCTTGTTTTTTCTTTTTAAGCTCGTCGCGTTGCCTTGCGCGTTCAACGTCGGCTTCCCAGGCGGAAGATATGTCATCTAATTTGTTGAAAAACGATATCCCCACGCTCTTTGTGGTAGACTTAGTCCCCCGAAAACTGCCCACTACGGGCTGCCAGTTTTCTTCCATAAGCGAACCTTCAAAAGTGCTTCCCCAAAACGGGATGCTCACTTTTGCGCCTAAATAATATTCGGGGCCCAAATTCCTGCGATGTAGAGCCGGATCCGCCAGGTCAATCGCTTTATAATCCTCGTAAGCGTTTGCATACATGCCGAGCAAATCCACCCTGGGCCAATTCGCGCGCGCGCCCATAATCTTTATTTCATAGTCGTAATAATCTATCGTAAGCTGCCCTATTTTTATTTCCGGCCTGTTTAAATTGGCGAGGTTAAAACAGTTTTCAAGATTTATCTCTATTATTTTAGGGTCCTTAACTTCGTTTATATCAATTTCATAATCTATATTCATTGCCTGTTGCAGAATTAGATTTGCGAGCTCCATATCCTGTTCGGCCGATGTAAACTGGAACTCCGCCTGGTTATACTGGGAAGTTACTTTCAGAAATTCTATTTGCGTGACAAATCCCGCTTCGCAACCTGCCTTCGCCATACCGTAAAGGTCTTTCACTTCCCTGTATAGCTCCTTCTGCACCTCAAGAGCCTTTTTTGTCTTATCGAAACTATAATAGGCCTTCCTGACCTGAAGCATCAGTTCGCCTTTTATTCTTTCATATTCGGTCCTAACAACCTCTACGTTCACCTTAGCCTGTTTAACTGCGTAAACAAGTTCTCCCCCGTAAAAAACCGGCTGTTTTCCTTCGAGCGAGATTCTTTTGCCGCCATAGTACCTGTCGTTAATCTGGCCTCCGCTTTCTTCAAACTTTGCCGTAAGCTGCGGCCCAAGTTTCCGCATTGCCTCCAGGACCCTGAATTCGGCCAGTTTAAGCTGTTTTTTCTGTATTTTTAAAGGAAGGTGATTTTCGATGGCAATTTCTATGCATTCGTCAAGGCTAAGCTTTGGCTTCATCCGCGCTTTTATCTTGACCGGCCGAGGGAGCTCTTTTCCCCGCGACAGGCGCAATAAATTCTGTAGTTTTTTCTCCGCCTTTTTTATAAGTTTTTTTACCCGTCCGTCTTTCGGTTTCAACTCCAGGGCTTTCTCCAAGAAGGTTATTGCATCTTCGTACATTTTCCTCTTGTAGCACGACTTTCCATCTTTTAGGTATTTTTTGAATTCCTTATTTATCTTTTGCCGCTCTTTTTTTGTTATAGAGAAAGATGTGGACGGAAAAGCCAAAGCTAAGACTAATAGCGCCATTATAAAATGTCTAAGATATCTTACTGTTTTTGGTGGGATATACATTTTATGCTTCATCGCTTTTCTCTAATTTTTTTCTTTTTCTGTATTCGCGCATGTAATCACGCATATAATTGCGGTGCCGCAACCTATGTGCTTCTCTGTAAAGCTTCAGATATTCTTTATGTTTTTTGCGCCATTCGAGCGATCTGTGCCTGCACGTTTCTTTCCATGAAACATCGTTTTCTTCTTTATATCTGAAGTAGTTCGGGTTTTTCTTACGCCATACAGCCATGTTGCCAAGCTGGCGTTTATACTGGCATTCCACACTTGAACATATCTTCTGGTTTGGGCGATATTTGTTGGGCATAAATGGTTTGCCGCAAAAACTGCATTTTCTTTCTTCAGGCATTACGCACCTCTTTTTTGTAAAAAT
>JAFGLX010000080.1 GCA_016927795.1 Candidatus Omnitrophota bacterium | reverse complement strand
TTTCTGTGTATCTTGGCAGCCCGCATCCTGTCCTTTTCGGTATTCTCATAAAGGCCGATGTCCAGAACTTGTTGCCATCTGTCATCCGGCATTACCCATGTTGTGCTTTTCACCACGGTGCCGTCATCAAGTTTCTCTGTAGTAGTCTTTTCTATGACCTTGTCTTTTCCGTCTATCTTTACCGTTACTTCTTCCCTCATGGGCCTTCCGGAATCATCCAGGTCGAAGAAGTACTTTTCCTCAAACAGGCCTCCAGCTAACGGTATTATCTCCTTCACTATGGGATAGCCCTCTTCATCCTTTGATATATAGGTGTGGCCCCTTGTGGATCCTTCCGGATGTTTGTCCGTTCGTGTCTCATAGAGAAGTTCTCCTTTCTTCTCTATAACGGCTATAACGGTTTCACAATCATCGGCGTATTTAATGCTTCGGGTTATTCCATCGGCCTCTTTCGCAAAAGGCAAGGTGTGTCTGTTGGCGTATCCCAAAGCGTCAAAAAGTGGAGCTTTGAACTCTTCGCGGAACTTGCCGGATTTATCCTTCATGCGGGGCATGACTTCGTTTTTAAGGAAGTTTATCCACTTGGGATTTCTGATTGTTTTATCCAAAACTTTTATTACATCTTCATTGGACATCTCTCCGAGATTTGCCGCCTTTACCCTATCATGTTCCAAAATAACCCTTAACGCTTTCAGGAGCCGGTCCAGTTCAAGAATTCTCCTTAGGGTCCTTTTATAATCTGTAGGGTCTTTATATTCTGTGGGGGAACCCGCGATAAATTTATTTATTTTCCATTGTTCGACATCCGATAATTTTATAGGGCCGAATAACTCGTCAAGAACCGGACCTAATTCAAGTAGTGCGGATGTATATTGCTGGACAAAACGCTCTACTTGAATATCCTGCGTTGTTGTAAAATTGAGAAAATGGTCGAAAAGAATACCGTGCCAGTCCAGCATTTCCGGTTCGTTCGGGAAAAATATTGAGGTGGTTCCCAATACGATTATATGGTTTAACCTGTTCTCCCATAAAGGGAAGTCCGCGGAAGCATGTTCTATTATATGCTTATTTAAATCATCCAATCTTGACTTGAAATCATCCCGGCTCCTTGCGCCGCTCAAGTTTCTGACAGCAAGTTCATAGAAAAAGTTTGCTGTTTTCTGGCGCGCGTATTTTCTGGATGGCCTCTCAAATATTATATTTTCCATCCACCACTCGTCAGACTCGTACGACTGCAGGAAATCGGCCAGAACAAGCGTGAGCGGCAAATCCGGGTATTTCTTTTGTAATTCGTATATCTCCTGGTATGGCCTTATATTGTGTATTCGCATGTGCAATAAATCGGTTAAATCTACATCCCATTTTTTCTCCATTGCCCTGAGGCGCGGTATAATCCACTTCTCAACCCATGGCATCCATTCTGCTACGCCCCTTATATGCTCTCTTGCCTTATCCGGCATAATGTGGCTGACTTCGCACATATCTGCCATGATTTCTCCCCAGAGCTCCTCTGAGGCAAGCTTGGCTGATAGTTTTGGATAGTGTTTTTTAAGCGAGGTGGTAAAATAAGCCGTTGATTCTTTTATTTCCTCAGGTTTAATACTAGTACGAAGCTCATCCGGCGCACGTTCTCCAAAACCGGTTACAGAATCAACGTCTACCGCATTACGTGTAGGAGGCCGCGTTATCCGTATTTCCCTTGTTATACGTTCCAAATCAAATTTTACCGGTTCTTTAGGCGAAGAAAAGGTAACATCCACCACGGTATCTCTTAGCCATGGGGGTCTCTGCAAAGCCGGTTTCTCCTGTAAGCCAAATTTATTGTATACAGGGGCGAAGCGGAACCGAGGGGATAAGGAAGGAGAGGGTAAGCTTTTGAGTGCGCGTATTTGTTCTCCTATTGGTAGCGACGAAGGGATAAGCCCCTGTTCTCTCGCAGCCTTCAATTGTCTTAAAAAGTCCTCTATTTTTCCTGAATTACTACCTCCACCGCCACCGCTAGACGGCATCGGAGAAAACCCCGGTGGATTACCGTATACTTCAGGCGATACCTGGACTCTTACTGTATATCCTATTACCTTACCGTTTCTAACCTTGGCTTCCAGTATGTATTTGCAATCTACATAATCTATATTTAAACCTTGTTTAGGTACCTGAAAATGCTCGATAATTTGAGGTTCTCCCGCCAGAATTCTGCGCCTCACAACCACTTTCCCGTCTATGTCCTTCCCTACTACTACGTACCCGATTTCCTCACCGTGCGTATCAATCACAGGTATAAGGGGATATTGCAAATATCTATTTTCCTCTTTCGCCCTATCCGCGCCAGGCATGTCCGGCGGTATGTAACGCATTTTCGCAAGCGGAGGAAGTTCTGATATCTCGGTTTTACCCTTGCTTACTATTATGACGTAACCTTTTTTACTGCCGTCCCCGCCAACAACCGGATACATTAGATATGTGTTATTATCGTCTGCCGGTTTTGCGAGCACGCTCGGCTCTCCATAGGTTAGCGTCGTTTCCCCTGTAACTGCCATTTTGCCGGCGGGTTTTTCTTTCGTTTCGGACTTTATCTCTTTTGCAGATGCTTTTTCATCCACCTTTGGTTCTACTTTTTCTTCTCGTGGTTTTGGCTTCTCTTCGAGCAATGTTTTTGTAGTATCTTGTGCTTCTCGGCCGGCTTTCTCGGCATCGATTATTTTTTGTTGTGCTGTTTGCAGATTTTTCCATTGTTCGAGTAATTTATCTAATTCGGGCCTTGTTTCCAAGGCGCGCTCTGCGGCGATATCCTTTTGGGTGAGGCTGGTAAGATGCGCTACGCACATACCGGCATAAGCAACTGCTGCCTTTCGCCTTCCTGCCTTGTCAGCCGCTATATAATCGGCGGCAAACCTGTTATATTGCTCAATTGTCGCGTTATACAACCTTTGCGGATTTTCCTGACGGGCAGTGCTGCCGGCTACGCACTTTGTCAAAAGAGACGGGCGAAGCTTATCTAATGTCGGGAGTATAGCCGCCAAATCATCGCTGCCTCCGTTTACAAGACCCTCAACTATTTCTATGCACTTATCCAGATGATCAAGCGCCTCTTCATACCTTTCCGCGGCAAGGTCTGCGTAAAAAATCTTGTATTCCCTGCGGTATTCTGACATGCGTATTTTCTTATTCGCGTATTTTTGAAACGCGGCCGGTACAATTTTTATGGTCTCTATTTTTCTTTTAACCGATCCTTCAAACACCTTTATACGGTCCTGCATATTAAGCCTTGCTGTTAAAGAAAACAATACCGACAGTGGGCCTTTTACAGGAGCGCGTTTAACTTCTTCGGCTTTTTTCTTTTCAGAAGTAGTCGGCGACACAGGTGCATGGGTAATGCTTCCTTCAAGAGCTGGTTTTCCTTCTTCTTTAACTACGGGTTTTTCCTCTGCTTCCGGCTTTAGCTCCGCTTTCTGCGCTTCTTTCTTTTGCGGCTGCGGTAACCGTGGTTTTTCCACTGTTTTGGCCTTTTCGGGTATATCTTTTAGAAGCTCAGGCACTTTCACTGCTTTTTGCTGGGTTTTTTCAGATTCTGTTAAAAGCGCTGGCGCCTTCAATCCAGGTCCTCTTATATCCATGGCGATGGAAAGGGCTTCAGGCTGGGTAGCGGCTTGCGGGACTTGCAGCATCATGTTTGGAACAGGCTGCGCTGAATCCGGCTGAATAGACATAGCCTCAGGGGTATAATCAGCGTGTCCGAGTCCTGTAACAGACGGAGCGTGGGCTATAGCGGGGAGTAGAATAACTACGGCCACTGCGAAGACCGCGAGTAAAATTACGAAAACACGGCCTGCTACGGGAGACTTCATAAAACCGGCTATCCCCTCAAGTGACTCCTTAAGGTTAACGATACGGTTTTTGATGCCGGTAACTATCATGGCTGTATCGGATAACAGTTCCCTATACCTATATAAAAGCCCCTGGCTTCCTTTGTAAGATTTAACGCCTTTTAAGAGTTCCGATGATGACGGCCTGGCGTTTGCGAAGAGATAACACATTGCCCTGTGGATTGATGTGAACTTATCAATAAGGCTTTCGTGTATTAAGACGTTGCGGACAGTGTCAATATCCTCTCCGCATAGAGAAAGAATAAGAGCAAGATCAAGGGAACCGTCTCTCTTTCTGGCAAGGCGTGTTAGTTTATTAATATCGAGCTTTCCGTCTTCGCCTATGGCAAGTTTTGCTACTTCGTTTTCGGGAAGGTTCGTGCTTAGACCTTTGCCTTCCTGCGCCATTACCTCCAGCACAAAGCGGTCCTGCGCGTTGTCAAAGAGCCTTGCCTGCTCCGTAAAGAAGGAGTTTATCCCTTCTGTCTCATTATCGTATATTTTCCTTAGTTTCCTTAGAAGGGCGGGATTTTTAGTGTGCGCATAATTTACCGCTGTATCCCTTGCTATCTCTAACACGTCCTGCGTATGTTTTCGCAAAAGCTCGACATCGCGTAAAAGCCCCAACAGGTCCATTGCGCCGGATGATACGGTCTTTCCTTCTTTTAATGACTTTAATTCCTTACCTATAGGCATCTCCATGAACACAGCCTCTGTTTCCGCCTGCTGCAACAGTCTATAAAGGAAATATGCCGATATCTCCTTCGATTCGGGGCCGCGAATGGCTTCGGATGACAGCTTATTGAAGGTGTTTATCTCTTCCTGCGTCAGGTTGGCAATAAGATATGGGTTCAGGTCTCCGTCTTTCTCTTGTATGCGGTTTAGGAAATATACCAGTTCCGCGCGTTTTTCATCGAAAAGTTTACCGTCTCTTACCTGGCTTACGAATCTGTTGCGCAACTTGTTGAGAAAAGCCGCCTGTTTTTCCCTGCTGAACCAGTATTCTTCGCCGGTTTTTGTAGTTATGCTTTCCTCTCCGGCAGCCTCGGGGCTGGGGGTAAGGATCTTATCCAGAAGGCGCGCAAGCTCAAGCCGACCGGCTTTTGTTATCCAGGGAGTTATTATGGTCTCAACATGGATTTTCAGAGCTTCTTTGGGTATCTTTGTTTCACTATACCTTATATTGGTATCATCTACAGGAAGACCATATGTGTATAACAGTTGCGCCCTGCGTGTTATATTTTCTACTGAATAGGTTAAAAGGTCTGGTTTTACGGTAAGATTGAACTTCTTAAGGTTTCCTACTTTTCCCTCAAAGGTCGGAAGAAGCATCTTAAAAACTTTGTAATAATAAGAAGGGGTATGAAGTTTTGCAAGATACTCGTCTTTTATGCCGGCTTTCTTCAGTATCCACACCCTGTTCAGATAATCAAGAAGGGCTTCTTTAAACTCCGGATTTTCCGTTACTTTAGGCATCGTGCCTTCGGGGTCTTTTACGAAATGGAGTATGTCCCCAAACGTATTTATGGCGCTTATTTCTTGGTCGATTCTTTTAACGCTCCTTTGGGCGGCCTTATTTTTCTCCGCAACTTCGGTTGCGTATTTTTCACGTCTTGACCTAAGTTCGGAAATCCTCTTATTTATCTGCGAGAAGGCCTCTTCGAGCGCCTTCCCCTCCATTACCCTTTTTATGCCTGTAGCTTTTAATGCGTTTTCTAACCTGGCTTTTAACCTGATTTCTTTCCGATTTACGAAATTATCCCATCTACTGTGGCAAAATGCGGCCAGCCGTGTTCTGTTTCTTGCCGCTACCTCCGCAGACACAAAAGCAACTGCTATCCAGAGGGGTATCATTCCCGCCATAGCCAATGCGAATATTAAGGTTGAGGGAACTGTCTTCGGGGTTGTCCCGCCGCCTTCCGGTTTCTTGGTTTCCTCTTTTTTGGGAGGATTTAATATGCTATCGGCCGCTCTCACTATTTCGGCGTATCGGGCGGATATGTCCTTTAAGGAGCGCCCCAGTATTAAGCGTTCAATGGCGGTCTTCTGGCCTGGACCTACACTGTGTTTATTTTTTATATCTGCTATCTTCTGCATTAAATCAGAATAGGACTTGGCTATGCAGCCGGGGTCAGCCTTTACCGCATTTTCACATTTTATCTTCGCATTATGCAGCACTTTCCTTGCCTGGGCTATCATCTTTATGTCCTTTTTTTCCTTTAATAACAAGACGTGGAGTACAGATAGGTTATAGATCAAATTAGATAAAGCATCATTTATTATGTTGCCCTTTATATGTTTTCTAAGCTCGGCTTCCACCCTTTGTATGGCTGGGATTTCCGCAGGGGTTTTTACCTCCGGCTTTTTTGCGGGTTCTGCCGGCTTCGCTTCTTCCTGTGTGGCGGCCTGCCCATGTACGTAAGAAGGGGGGCCTGCAGGCAGTCTATGCGTCTCTGCCGCGGCTCTTTCTCTTGCTATTCTAGTAAGCTGCTCTCTCTCGCCTTCTGTAAGAGGTCTTCCTCTGGCTTTTCTATCTTCCCTCTCCTCCAGGTAAACGGCGATTTTATCTTTACCTAAATAAATA
The DNA here is from genome assembly GCA_016927795.1 of Candidatus Omnitrophota bacterium. GTDB lineage: Bacteria > Omnitrophota > Gorgyraeia > JABMRN01 > RBG-13-46-9 > JAFGLX01. Next base: position 409 of record JAFGLX010000080.1, on the reverse strand, counting down.
CCAAGTCCAAGAAGGGCAATGGCCGCGATAACAGCGCCTATGATTATAGCGTTGCCTGTATCGAATCCGGCCATTACAACATCACGTTGTACAGACGTATCTTTCGTACAAAGCCTCCAGGCTAAAAGGCCGTTTGTGACAAGAAGGATTATTAAATCTGTTGGGCCGGGTTTTCCCGGCTTTTCAGGTGTTTTCTTCCCGGGTTCTTCGTCAGACACGGCAGGTTTTTCTTCTCTCTGTCTAGGTATTGTTACCGTTTCTTTGGACGGCAAGCTTTCGCTTGCGATACTTTTTGGTTTCTCTTGCAGGGTGGCTTCTGCTGGAGTAAACCTTTCTATGGCTTTTAATATGGTATCTCTTAAGCCTTTCTCATTTATGTCTTTTGCGCTTATAATGTAGCCTTTTCTTC
>JAFGLX010000079.1 GCA_016927795.1 Candidatus Omnitrophota bacterium | reverse complement strand
TGTATCGTAAATACAGGTATTGTTCCCGAGAAAATATTGGAGAAGTACAAGGAAGAAGACGCCTATCAGGTTGTTTTGGATGAAGATAAAATAGGGGATTTGGGCTGTAAGGTGATAAAAGGGAACATAATAAATATCAGGGATCTCGTTCGTCACGACCCGTATAAACTCGCGAAGATTGCTACCGATTTGCTTGCAACGGCCAAAAGGAATCTCTAAATTATGGATAAAGTGAATTTCTTAATGGCATTGCATTGTCACCAGCCGGTGGATAATTTGCCGCGCGTGTTTGACGAAGCCTACAAAAAAGCGTATAAACCATTTTTGGACGCGTTGGAGAAGCACCCCGGAATAAAACTATCGTTGCATTATTCCGGTTCGCTTTTGGACTGGTTGGTCGAGAACAGGCCGGAATTTTTGGAAAAGGTTAAAAATCTTATAAAAAAAGGTCAGGTTGAGATTCTTACGGGAGGGTATCACGAACCCATATTGACTATGGTACCACCTGTGGATGCGGCAGGGCAAATCGAGACTTTTACCAAAACTATAAAGAAGCGGTTTGATTTCGACGCGCGCGGTATTTGGATAGCGGAAAGGATGTGGTCTCCTTCGGTTTCTTCTATTTTGGAAAATTCAAATCTAAAATATACGATTCTTGACGATTTTCACCTTGAAAGAGCGGGCATTAAGGATGACCGGGTTTTTGGCTATTATTCGGTAAAGGGCATTAAGGATTTCTTTGTTTTCGCATGTGTCAAAAAGTTGCGTTACGCTATACCTTTTAAAGAGGCTTTGGTTACAATAAATTTCCTGAAAAGCCTCGCAGGTAAACCGTATACGCGCCTGGTTACTTTCGCCGATGACTGTGAAAAGTTTGGGTTGTGGCCCCATACGTACAGTCTTGTGTACAGAAAAAGATGGCTTGATAATTTTTTCGGTTGTCTTGAAAAGGAAAACCGTTTTATCAATACGTTAACTTTTTCCGAGGCTCTTGCGGAAACGGAATCTTTAGGCGAGGTTGATATACCCTCTTCCAGTTATGCCGAGATGGTACAATGGTGCGAAGGCGATTTTGAAAACTTTTTTAAAAAATATCCGGAATCCGATCTTATGAAGAAAAGAATGCTTGCCGTAAGCCGCAGCATAGAGAGTTTGCGGGATGATACGGGATACAGTAACGGATCGCAGGAAGTCGAAGAAGCCCGGGAGGAGCTTTATAAATCCCAGTCGAACTGCGCATACTGGCACGGTATATTCGGCGGGGTTTATTTAAAATACCTCCGTGACGGCGTATACAAACATATAATAAAAGCGGAGAATATTCTTTATAACGGAAACGGGACGGAGGATCCGGTTGAAGCCGTAAGCCTCAGCGAGGAATACGGGGGGAATATAGCCTGCCTGCGCAATAGGCACATAACTCTCTTTCTGGACCCTGATTACGGCGGTTCGCTTTTTGAGATTGATTACAGAGCGCTTTCCAAAAACGTTATGAATACCATGTCCCGCAGGCCGGAGCCATATCATAAAATATTCGCGGTTGCGCGTAAAACGACCATAAGCAAATTGCAAAAAACCGCAGAAAGCGATACTGATATAAACTTATACGAGGCGGTAGGCGCTAAGAAGAATGGGCTAACGGAGGACCTGAGCGTATACGACAGATATAGAAAATCCTCGCTTTTTTGCCACATAGCCGATTCAAAGACGTCGTTCGGGGATTTTTTACGCTCACGACACGTGGATTTGCGCGAGGATTCGTCACTGGGCGCTTATGGCTACAGGGCGGATAGAGAAAAAAGCAGGGTTGTCATAATAATGGAGCGGCACACAAAGGCCGATATAGGCGGAACGCTTTATCCAGTTAAAGTCGAAAAACGAATAGTGCTGGAGGAGAAGCCGGAATTTTCGGTACGGTTCGATTTGGAAAATAATGCCTCGCGCAGGATAGAGTTTCTTTTTGGCATAGAGCTTAACTGGTCCCTCGAAGACAACGCTTTTATGAGAAATAAAATAAAAAATGATATAAGTAAAATTACCATTCGCGATAAGTTCTGCGGTTTGAGAATCGAGCATTCGTTTGATAAACCGATGAACATGTGGTCGTTTCCGTTATATACGATAAACGAATCAGAAAAGGGTTTGGGCAGGAGTTTCCAGGAAATATCCCTTCTTTTTCATAAAAGGCTTTCGTTGGAAGAAAAAGAAAGGTTTTCGCAGACAGTAAATATAAAAATTTCATTATGAACGTCGAACGCAAAGTAGTTATAAAAAACAAATCGGGACTTCACGCTCGTCCCGCCGCTATCTTTGTGCAGATAGCGAATAAATATGATTGCGAAATTACCGTTCGCAAAGGCAAGCAGAACGTTAACGGTAAATCCATAATGGGCATAATGATGCTTGCGGCTGAGAGCGGCAGCAAGATTACCATTATAGCCGAGGGCGACGACGCCAAGGATGCCGTTGACGAACTGGAAGGGCTTCTTTCGAGCGAGACATTAGAGGGATTCGATGGGAAAAAATAAACAGAAAAAAACCAGATTAAGGGAAATCGTGCTCAAGGGCATTCCGGCCGCCCCCGGCATCATAATAGGAAACGCCTATCAGCTTTACGACGAGAAATTTGCCATACCGCGAAAAAAAATACGCGCAAAATTAACAGAAAGAGAGATCACGCGTTTTAAAAACGCACTTTCCGAAACGCGCCAGGAAATTCTGGCCATACATAATAAGATATCCAAGGAACTCGGAGTAGAGAAAGCCAGGATATTCGGCGCGCATCTCATGGTGTTGGAGGATGAGGTTCTGATAAGCGAAGTCATAGATAAGCTGAGAAAGGATAAACTGACGGTTGAGTACATATTCTGGCAGGTGCTCAAGAAATACATAACGGTCCTTTCAAAAAGCGACGATGAGTACTTGCGCGAGAGGGTAAGCGATATAAAGGATGTTGGACAAAGAATCCTGAAAAATCTAATAGGGGCCAAGCACCATTCCCTCTCGGACCTCCGGAAAAAAGCCATAGTCATAGCGTACGACCTATCCCCTTCTGATACTGCCATGATGCATAGGGGTAACGTTATAGCGTTTGCCACGGATATAGGCGGCCGCACCTCGCATACGGCGATTATGGCCAAATCGCTTGAAATTCCGGCTGTGGTAGGTCTGGAGACGATTACCTCAAAGGCGAAAGACGGTTCTCATGTCATAGTGGACGGGAACCGCGGCATGGCCATTGTAAACCCGTCGAAGGAAACAATAAGAAAATACACAAATGAGAAGAAAAGATTCGAAAAATTTGAGAAACACCTGCTTAGGTCGAAGAATTTACCGGCGAAAATGCTCGACGGTAAATCAATAGAGCTCGCTGCTAACATAGAGCTTCCCGAGGACGTCCCGAGCGTATTGGCTCACGGGGCGAAGGGCATAGGTTTATATAGGACAGAATATATTTACATGAACAGAAAGGACCTTCCTACCGAGAATGAGCAGTTCGAGGCCTATAAACAGGTAGCCATGAAGATTGTGCCGAATTCGGTCATAATAAGAACCCTGGACCTCGGAGGCGACAAGTTTCTTTCCCAGTTTGAGGTTCCGCGCGAAATGAACCCGTTTTTGGGCTGGAGGGCCATACGTTTCTGCCTGGCGAAACCCGGAATATTTAAAACGCAGCTAAGAGCTATTTTAAGAGCTTCTCATTACGGCAAACTGAAAGTAATGTACCCTATGATTTCGGGGCTCGAAGAACTTAGGAAAGCAAACGCCATTCTTAAGGAAGTGGAAGACGAATTAAGGAAAAAATCCATACCTTTCGATAAGAACATGGAAGTGGGCGCCATGATAGAAGTGCCTTCCGCCGCTCTTACAAGCGATGTTCTGGCTAAAGAAGTAAACTTTTTCAGTATAGGCACAAACGATTTAATTCAATACGCGCTTGCCGTAGACAGGGTTAACGAGAAAATAGCCTATCTTTATGAGCCCGCCCACCCGGCTGTGCTAAGGCTTATAAAGACAATAATTGATAACGCTCACCGCGAGAATATATGGGTCGGAATGTGCGGCGAAATGGCCGGCGACGTTACGCTGACACTAATACTCTTAGGGCTTGGGCTCGACGAATTCAGCACCTCTCCTATTATTGTGCCCGAGATAAAACGCATAATAAGGGCCGCGAAATTTTCTGAGGCGAAAAAAATAGCCGAAAAAGCGTTAAGCCTATCAAGCAGCAAAGAGGTGGAGGCGTTCGCAAGAGAGCAGATCAAAAAACTTGTTCCCGATATAACCATACAGGTTTTGGGACAATAGCGCTTCGTATAGATTATTAAGGAAAGGTGAAAGATGGCAATAAGCAAAAATAAAACAGTACCTAATCTGGATAGCGTAGAGATGATATCAAGTATCGACAAAGAAAATATGGCAAGACTCCTTACTTCTTTTCCGGAGCAGTGCAGAGAGGCTCTTTCCATAGGTGAGCGCGCCGAGCTCAAGGATCTAGCGCAAAAAAAATACGCAAATATTGTTTTTACGGGCCTCGGGGGTTCTGCCATAGGCGCGGATATGGTAAACGGTTATCTGCATAAAGAAATGAAACTTCCATTGTTTGTTAACAGGAATTACGTTTTGCCGGGATTTGTAGACGCGCAATCGCTCGTTTTCGCCGTAAGTTACTCCGGGAACACCGAAGAAACGCTTGCCGCCTATGAGGTGGCCCTAAAAAGAGACGCAACCATTATAGTAATAACCTCCGGCGGAAAACTTGAAGAGCTGGCCTCGAAAAACGGAAACGCGCTCATTACAATACCGAAAGGGTACCCCCCGAGGTGCGCGCTCGGTTACTCTTTCATACCGGCAATTATAGCGCTGTCAAAGCTGGGACTGGCCAAAGACAAGAAAGACATTATAAAAAAAGCGATAGATTTTCTGGAGACTTTAAAGACCGAGAAGCTTGCTCCGGAGGTCGCAAACGAAAACAATATATCAAAGAGCATAGCCTCAAAAATATTCGGAACATTCTCCACTATATACGCTTCCGAAACGCTCGGGAGCGTGGCGACACGATGGCGCGGGCAACTTGCGGAAAACGCCAAGACCCTTTCCTCGGCCCATGTTTTTCCAGAAATGAATCACAATGAGATAGTGGGGTGGGTTAACCCGAGGAAGATGCTGGATAATTTTACGGCGATAATCCTAAAAGACGTAGACGACCAGCCCAGAATAAAAAAGCGCATGGATATAACCGCTTCTATTTTAAAAAATGAGGGTTTCAGCGTACTCGAGCTGGAAAGCCAGGGAGAAAATTTTTTGGAACGGATGCTATCCCTTGTATACACCGGGGATTTCGTGAGTTTTTATCTATCAATCCTGAACGGCATAGACCCTACACCGGTGGAGCGTATAACATATCTTAAAAAACGACTGGCTGAATAACTGTATAGGAGAAAATGACGGCTATAATACTCGCTGCCGGATACGGAACAAGACTTTATCCTTTAACGCTTGATAAGCCAAAGGCGTTTTTAGAGGTCGGCGGAAAAACAATTCTAGACCGCCTTATCGAAAAGCTAAAAGCCATAGGCGAATGCAAAAGGATCTACATAGTAACAAACGATAAATTCTACGGCAATTTTAAGGAGTGGCTGAAACCCAATAGCCTCTCCCCGGAAGTGCATGTTATAAACGATAAAACCGTATCCAACGAAACGCGCCTAGGCGCTATAGGAGACATACACCTCGTGCTTAAAGAGAATGAAATAAACGATGATTTAGTTATTACGGGAAGCGATAATTTGTTTGAATCAGGCCTTAAGGAGTTCTATGAATTCGGCCGCGGCAGAAGGCCTTTTAGTTCTCTTGCACTTTTTGACGTTAAAGACAAAAACTTAAGCAAAAAATACGGTATTTGCAGCCTGGACGGTACCCTGCGTATTACGGATTTTGAGGAAAAACCCCAGGCCCCAAAAAGTACGCTGGCCGCTACGGCGCTTTATTTTATTCCCCGGGAAAAAATAGAGCACATATATAAATACATGCAGGCGGGCCTATCCAAAGACGCTCCCGGTAATTTAATTAAATGGCTTGCGGAAAAAGATAAGGTTTTCGGCTATATTCTGAAAGGAAAGTGGTACGATATCGGCGATTTGAATTCGCTGAAAAAAGCGGACGAGGATTTTAAAAGAAAGGAAACGCCTTAAACGGCGAATGCCGTATCGCCGGTTCCGATCACAGGGTTCCGCCAAATAATAGTTTTGTTATTAGTTGAGGTTTTGTAGTTTGGAGTTTAGGTGACAACAGGGAGGAAAAATGGGAAAAGAGAAATTTTTACTTGCGTCGGAAAGCGTTACAGAAGGGCATCCGGATAAGGTTTGCGACCAGATATCCGACACGGTTCTGGATAATGTCTTAAGGCAGGACCCGGAATTGGGCAGGGTCGCCTGCGAAACATATATAACAATGGGCCTTATAATTGTGGGTGGCGAAATAACAACCAACGGGTATGTTGATATACACAAGGTGTGCAGAGCGCTTTTGGCCAAAATAGGATATACCGACCAGAAATACGGTTTTGACGCTAAAACGTGCGCCATACTAAACGCTATTCACGGCCAGTCCCCCGACATAGCAAGAGGGGTCAACAAGAAGGATAAGAAGAAACTAGGTGCAGGAGACCAGGGTTTAATGTTCGGTTATGCCTGTACCGAAACACCCGAATTAATGCCGCTACCCATAACACTGGCACACAAGCTTGTGCGCAGGATGGCGGAGGTCAGAAAAAAAGACATACTGAAATACCTTGGCCCTGACGGTAAGTCACAGATTACGATTGAATATGTGAACGGAAAGCCCAAAGATATAACGAATGTTGTCCTGGCCTGCCAGCATACGGAAGATGCGGTGGATAAGAAGCTGGACAGGTTATCCGAAAAATGCCGGCAGGAGATAATAGATGTAATCGCCAAACCCGTGCTGGGTAAATACATAAACGAAAAAACCGAATTTTTTGTTAATGAAACCGGTAAGTTTGTGATAGGAGGGCCGCAGTCCGATACAGGGATGACGGGCCGCAAGATAATAGTCGATACTTACGGCGGAGCGGTGCGGCACGGAGGCGGCGCGTTTTCGGGCAAAGATCCTACTAAGGTGGACAGGTCCGCTTCATACATGGCAAGGTACGTGGCTAAGAATATAGTAGCCTCGCATTTAGCGGATAAGTGTCTTATTCAGCTTGCGTATGTCATAGGCAGGCCCGATCCTTTATCAATAATGTTAAATACTTATGGTACGGGAAAGGTTTCAGATGAAAAGTTAATCTCTATTATCAGGGATAATTTCGACCTTACCCCGTACGGCATTATATCCGAACTCAATCTTATGGATGTAAAAGGTGACAGGTATCTGAAGACCGCAGCTTATGGGCACTTCGGCAGGGATGAGGAAGGGTTTACCTGGGAAAAAACCGATAAAGCGAAGGAACTGGGGAAATATATTAAATAAAAGTCAAAAGTCAAAATTAAAAAGTCAAAGTTGTTGTATCGTCTTCGGCGATTTTGAATGTAGGGTGCGTAGGACACCCAAGTTTTTAGTTTTACATTTTTACTTTTTACTTACTAACAATGAGGAGTAACGAATGAAGTATGATATAAAAGACGCAAATTTGGCAAAAAAAGGCGCGCTCAGAATTGAATGGGCCAGGGAATACATGCCGGTCCTTAAACTTATAGAGGAGAGATTCAAGAAAGAGAGGCCGTTTAAGGGCATGACGATTTCCGGGTGCCTTCATGTTACCACCGAAACCGCAGTTCTGGCAATTACGCTTAAAAAAGGCGGCGCAAACGTTTTTTTGTGTGCCTCAAACCCGCTTAGCACACAGGACGACGTGGCGGCTTCGCTGGTAAAAGATCATAAAATAAGCGTATTTGCCAAAAAGGGCGAAAACCGAAGCACCTATTACGCGCACATAAGCGCCGTCTTGAGCCGGAAACCCAACATAACGATAGATGACGGCGCGGACCTGGTTTCCACCATTCATACCAAGCAGAGAGACCTTCTGAAAGATATAATCGGCGGCACCGAAGAAACCACCACCGGTATTATAAGGCTTAGGAATCTGGAAAGAAGCGGGAAACTCCTGTATCCCATAATAGCCGTCAATGACGCTGACACAAAACATCTTTTTGACAATAGATACGGTACTGGCCAGTCAACGGTAGACGGCATTATACGCGCAACAAACAGGCTTTTGGCAGGCAGCCACCTTGTAGTGTGCGGTTACGGTTGGTGCGGCAGAGGTGTCGCTATGCGCGCAAGAGGCATGGGAGCGAATGTAACGGTATGCGAAGTAGAGCCGCTTAGAGCGCTTGAGGCTGTAATGGACGGCTATAGGGTCGCGCCCATTAAAGATGCGTCCAGGTACGCCGATATTTTCGTTACGGCTACGGGTGATATAAGCGTCTTGGATAAAGCACATTTTAAATTTATGAAAGACGGGGTCATACTTGCAAATACGGGTCATTTTAACGTCGAGATAAATATTAATGCGCTGAAAAAAATGTCAACCAAAGTAAGAAAAATAAGGGATTACGTGGAAGAATATACTTTAAGAAGTGGAAAGAGAGTAAATGTTCTGGCCGACGGAAGGCTTGTGAACCTGGCTGCCGCGGAAGGTCATCCCGCTCATGTTATGGACATGAGTTTTGCAAACCAGGCGCTGGCCTCTATGTATCTTACAGAGAACAAAGGGAAACTTAAGAGAAAAGTTTACGGCGTACCGCAGGATATCGACAGAGAAATAGCCCGCCTTAAACTTAAGTCGATGGGTGTTAAAATAAATAGCCTGACGAACGAGCAGGAGAAGTATCTGCGTAGTTGGGAAGCAGGCACATAGGAAGTGCACCAGTCGCCAGTGACCGGTGACTGAGGTACTGACAAAGATACTTTTTTGCAGGAGAAGTCGTGAAAAGAATAGGCGTATTAACCAGTGGCGGAGATGCCCCGGGTATGAACGCTGCCATAAGAAGCGTAGTGCGATGCGCAGTACACAGGGGGCTCGAGATAAAAGGCATAATGAGAGGATACGAAGGCCTTATAAACGACGAAATTATAGATATGGACGCCAGGAGCGTGAGCAACATTTTAGGAAGGGGCGGCACCATATTGAAAACCGCGCGTTCAGAAGAATTTATGCATAAATCCGGAAGGGAAAAAGCGTTTAAAACCGCCAAAAAAAATAAACTGGACGGCATAATTATTATAGGCGGAAACGGCTCTTTCCAGGGGGCGCATATTTTCTGGAATGAATTCAAAGTGCCAAACGTAGGAATACCGGGAACCATAGATAACGATATATGCGGTTCCGATTACACAATAGGCGCCCACACGGCCGTTAATACGGCATTAGACGCTATAGACAAGATAAGGGACACCGTAACAAGCATGGAACGCATATATGTTGTCGAGGTTATGGGCAGAGAAGACCCTTTCATAGCCATTAGGGTAGGACTTGCCGGAGGGGCGGAAGACGTCCTCTTCCCTTACAATGATTACAGCCTTGACGATATGTGCGGGGATATAATAGCCGGAAGAAAGAAAGGTAAAGTAAGCTGGATTATTGTAGTTTCAGAGGGTGTGGCCAAAGCGGATGACGTCGCAGACATAATAAAAGAAAATACAAAATTCTCGGTACGCCCGATAGTGCTCGGCCACATACAAAGAGGAGGCTCTCCCGAGGCATTTGACAGGGTGCTTGCTTCGAGGCTAGGATGCGCGGCGGTAGAGGCCCTTCGGGAAGGACATACGGATTCTATGGTCGGGATAGTTTCCGATGATTTAAAAATAACGCCATATAAAGAGGCTACCGGCAAAGATAGTAAAAAGAGTCTTTTGGACAAAAAACTTTACGGGTTAATAAAAACATTGGCGACTTAAAGACACCGCGTAGGCGGAACATTACGCGGTGGAATAGGTCGGTTAACGAAGTAACGGAGGGAAGATGAAGAATATTGAGAAAATAGCAGTTGATCTGGCATTAGCCGAAAATGTTGCAGAGAAAAAGAAACTGGCAGGAATCATTATGGATACCGCTTACGAAAAAGGTATCTATCCGTGGAGCATAAACGATTTCTATATGGCAAGGGGCAGAGGTGAATTCGGCGGCTTTACGGTTCCAGCCATAAATTTGAGAGTGTTGACCTATGACCTTGCGCGCGCGATATTCAGGGTCGCAAAAAGATTAAATACGGGCACGTTTATATTTGAGATAGCCAAATCAGAAATGGGTTATACAGACCAGATACCGTCCGAATACGTAAGCATGTGCCTGGCTGCGGCCATAACCGAGGATTTTTCGGGTCCGGTTTTTATTCAAGGTGACCATTTTCAGGCAAAGGAGAAAAATTACACCCAGGATCCCGACAAGGAAGCAGGCGCTCTGAAAAAATTGATAAAGGAAGCGATAAGGGCGGGATTTTATAACATAGACATAGACTCCTCGACGCTTGTAAACCTGTCTAAACCTACTACCAAAGAGCAGCAATTACACAATTATAAGGTATGCGCGGAACTTACAAAGTTTATACGTGAAATACAGCCCCCGGAGCTTAACGTTTCCGTAGGCGGGGAGATAGGGGAAGTAGGAGGCAAAAACTCAACGCCCGAAGAGCTGCGCGTGTTTATGGAAGGTTACAGGGAACATATCGGGAAGAGTATAAAAGGGATAAGCAAGATAAGCATCCAGACAGGGACATCTCACGGCGGAGTGGTTCTGCCCGACGGCACCGTTAAAGAAATCAAGCTGGATTTCGATACACTCAAGAACCTCTCAAAACTGGCAAGAGAGGAATTCGGCATGGCGGGGGCGGTTCAGCACGGGGCCTCTACGCTGCCGAACGACGCTTTCGGGAAGTTCCCTGAAGTCGAGACCGCCGAGGTTCATCTAGCCACGCAATTTCAGAACATGGTATACGACAGTAAAAATTTTCCTGAAAAATTACGGGAAAAAATATATGACTGGATAAAAGAAAACTTAACGGCTGAAAAAGGAAAGGACCAGACCGAAGAGCAGTTTA
>JAFGLX010000078.1 GCA_016927795.1 Candidatus Omnitrophota bacterium | reverse complement strand
TGCGCGTCGATAATGCTCTTTACGAAAGCAAGGCCGAGGCCGCTTCCCTTTGTGCCCTTTATGATGTCCCGTTCGATTCTGTAAAATTTATCGAATATCCTCTCTATGTCGCCTTTCGGCATACCTAAACCTTTATCTATAATCTTGATGTAAGCGTTTTCACGGTTATCGCTTACCTCCACGGTTATGTCCTTTTCCTCCTTGGAATATTTATATGCGTTATCTACGAGGTTAAATATAACCTGCAGAATTGCGTCTTTATCTATGTCGGCCAATATGTGTTCTTTTCCGGCTACGAGATTCAAGGCAAGTTTGGGGTCCTGTATCTCGTCTCTGAAAATATCTATGGCGGTCTTCGCCAATTCCGTAACATCCGTGCTTTCAAAATAGAATATTCGTCCGCGTTTTTCCAACTTCGCAAAATCCAGTATTTTGTTTATGAATCTGGTAAGCCTGTCCGACTCTCTCACTATCATGTCGTAGTACTGCTCTTTACGTTGCTCCTGCTTTACCTTTCCCCTTTTTAAGGTTTCGGTAAGCATTTTTATGGCGGAAATGGGCGTTTTTAACTCATGCGAAACGCTGGATATAAAATCCTCTTTCATGCGGTTTATTTTGATTTTATAATAAATATTTGAAATCATAAAATATAAACCGAGGAGAAGAATGGACACCGCTATTGTATAGACGGTTGCGATCCTGGTCAGCCTGAACCTTTTCTCCCTCACAAACTTCCTGTAAATGTTTTTCACCCTTGTGTCATTTTTGAGAGGGTCAAAAATCAAATCCTCAAACTGATTGCTTTTAAGGTCTGACACGCGAAAATAATAACCGCACAATCCCCATGTGCTGGAAACCTTGACGAGTATTTTATTCCAGCCCTCCTTGAGTTCGCCTGTCGCCACATCGCTGTCAACGGTGGCGGGTTTTGAGATATTCTGGTAAAATACTTCCTTGTCATTAAGCCAGACTTTTATCCCCGTCTCAGAGCCTATCCTTAATTGAACCTGACGTTTGCGGGGAGAGTAGACATACGTTAACGCATAAACTGTCATATAATCGCTGGGTTTAAACAAGAGATCCAGATCCACGTATCCGGAAGAGTCATAACCGAACGGCCTGAACCAGGAAACTGACGCGTCCCCTTTGCCTTTATAGCTTGCGGATGTATCTACGTTTTCTTCTGGCGAAAAAGGCCTTTCGAGTCCCTTCTCATCGGAATTATCAAAGGGCCCTATAAAATACCAGTCTTTTATAAGCATTCTGTCTTTTGCCATTCTTATGCCGTCGGCGCGCCTTAGACCGTATATGGCCCATGGGCTCGCCGGCGAGATGTCTGCCGCCTTGGCGTAGGCCTTTATAGCGTTCTCATAATCCCCTTTTTTCTCAAAGGCCCTTCCTATATCAACGTATGCTTTCTGGTTGTTAGGCTCCATTTCTATGGCTTTATTGAAGTGAAACATGGCTTTATCGATATCGGTGTAGGCATATAAATATATCTCGCCCATATCGATAAGATACGAGGTATTCTGCGGGTCCATATCATAAAGCTTTTCAAGCACATTGAGCGCCTTATCATACTGGCCTAAATTTCTGTAATTTTCATATAGGGACTTTATGTAAGCAAAGAATATGGTGGGATTTTTCTGCCCGCCCAATTCCCCGGACTTTCCTATAAGCTCCTTGGATTTCTCGGAAAAGCCGCTATATAACTTTGACAACCTTTGCTCGGCTTTTTTGTTAGCCACGTATGCATCGGGGTAGTTAATTATTATCTTGAGGTATTCGGCCGTTGCTTCAGTCTCTCTGCCCAGTTCTTCAAGGGCATAACCGATACTATAATGGGCATTCGCGATTTCAGTGGGGTCTGTAGCGGTTTCGAGAATTGACCTGTACTGTCTTATGGTTTCGAGCGGTGTGGTTTTCCCTGTCTCTTCAGAAAACGAAGATAGCCCACAAGAGAGGGCTATAATTATTGTTACTAAAAAAATATAGATTTTTCTTCTGAAGAAAATAGACTTCATGTGAAAATATTATTGTATATTATACCATATAACTGCACGAGTGGCAAATGCTTCGGTGGATGGGTAAGCCTGTAGACCGGTTAGTGACTAAGGGTGACGGGTCACGAAAAATGCAAAAAACTAGCCAGAGATATTATCTCTGGCTAGTTATAAATAAACGAGCGTCGACCTACTCTCCCGCCCAGTTGCCCGGGTAGTACCATCGGCCCTGAGGAGTTTAACTACCGTATTCGGAATGGGAACGGGTGAACCCCCTCGGTATGGACACTCAAATTTAAGAATGAAACTATATTTTTAGGGTTATTAAACACGGATTCACACGGATTTGGAACGGATTAACACAGATATTTTTCAATCCGTGAAAATCCGTAAAAAATCCGTGAAAATCCGTGTAATAAAAAGGTCAAGCCGAACAGCAGATTAGTATTTCTAAGCTAAAATCTTTACAGACCTTACACTTGAAACCTATCAACCTTGTAGTCTTCAAGGTGCTTTCAGGGATATCCTTTCTTGAGGGAGGCTTGGCGCTTATATGCTTTCAGCGCTTATCCTTTCCGAACATAGCTACCCAGCTAATGCCACTGGCGTGACAACTGGAACACCCTAGGTTCGTCTGTCCTGGTCCTCTCGTACTAAGGACAGTTCCTCTCAAATATCCTGCGCCCAC
>JAFGLX010000077.1 GCA_016927795.1 Candidatus Omnitrophota bacterium | reverse complement strand
TGACGCTTGCCAATTTTGTCGAGGTCGAACTTCGCAAAGACGTGCCGGAGATAACGCGGGTAGAGGCAGTGAATTGAGCGTAAAGTTTAAAATGTAAAACGTAAAACTGCGGCGTCCTTTGCCACCCGTATAAAAGGTCACTTTAGTGACTCATAAGCTTTACGCTTTTCGCTCTACGCTTTACGCTAAAAGGAAGATGATATGATAATTACACGTCAGAAAGAATTTAAGGATATACTGAAGCGCCTTGAAGGGGAGAATAAGATCTTCCTGATGGGGTGCGGGGAGTGCTCTACTACTTGCAAGACCGGCGGCGAAAAAGAGATCAAGGCGGCGAAAGAGGCCCTTGAAAAAGAGGGGAAGACGGTCACCGGGTATTGCGTGCCGGAAGCCCCGTGTGTAGCCGCCAAGGTCAAGCTGGAACTCGCGAAGAATAAAAAACCGATAGAATCCGCCGATGCCATTCTGATCTTTGCCTGCGGCCTGGGCGCGCAGTCGCTGAAAGAGAATCTGCGGGTAGAAAAGAATATCCATGTGGGATGCGACACGCTTTTCATGGGGGCGGTCGACGCAAGCGGCGCGTTTTTCGAGAAGTGCTCGGCATGCGGCGATTGCGTGTTGGAAGAGACCGCTTTCATATGCCCTATAACACGGTGTCCGAAATCGCTTTTGAACGGCCCGTGCGGCGGGCAGGATAAGGGCAAGTGCGAAGTGGACAAGACGAGAGACTGCGCGTGGATACTCATATATAATGAGCTTAAAAAACATGGCAAGGCCGGTTTGTTAAAGACGGCGAGGCCGCCCAAGGACTATTCAAAATTGACAAAGCCAAGGCAGCGTACGGTTGCGTGATCAGGACAAAGAGGTGATGGCGATGCGAAAGGTGTATCTTGACAATAACGCTACGACGAAGATGCGCGAAGAGGCGCTGGAGGCGATGCTCCCCTTTTACAATGATATATACGGAAACGCCTCGAGCGTCCACCAGTTCGGCCGCGAGGCAAGGCTCGCCGTAGACCGGGCAAGAGAAAAGGTGGCGGGACTTCTCGGCGCCGCAAGCCCGGAAGAGATAATATTCACCTCCTGCGGCACGGAATCGGACAACCTTGCCGTAAAAGGCGCCGCGGCCTTTCTCAGATCAAAGGGAAACCATATAATAACTTCCGCGATAGAGCACCAGGCGGTGCTCAATACCTGCAAATTCCTGGAGAAGGAAGGGTGGAAGGTAACATACCTCGCCGTAGACAAATACGGGCTCGTCAATCCGGACGACCTTAAAAAGGCGATAGGAGATAAGACGGTGCTCGTGAGCGTAATGCACGCGAATAACGAGATCGGCACCATTGAACCGATAGAGGAGATAGGCAAGATAGCGAAGGAGAAAGGCGTATTGTTTCATACAGACGCCGTGCAGACGATAGGGAAGGTTCCTTTTGACGTGAAAAAGCTCGGCGTGGACCTGGTTTCAATGTCCGCGCACAAGATCTACGGACCCAAGGGGGTGGGGGCGCTCTATATAAAAAAGGGGACCAGGATAATCCCCCAGCAGCAGGGCGGCCATCACGAGATGGGTAAGCGCGCCGGAACAGAAAACGTCGCAGGGATAGTCGGGTTAGGGAAAGCGGCGGAGCTTGCCGCAAAAGAAGTTTTTAAAGAAGGAGAGAGGCTTGCGGGGCTGCGGGATCATCTCTATAAAGGCATAGTCTCCGGCATAGAATCCGTACGGCTTAACGGCAATCCGGAAAAAAGACTGCCGAATACCCTCAACATGGGCTTCAAATATCTGGAGGGAGAGTCCATAATACTGAACTTGGACATGGAAGGCATAGCCGTCTCTACGGGTTCAGCCTGCACTTCCGGCAGCCTTGAACCTTCGTACGTATTGGCCGCGCTTGGGATCGACGCGGCGGAGATCCAGGGGTCCGTCAGGTTTTCTTTGGGAAGAGACAATACGAAGGAAGACATGGACTATGTCATTAAAGTCCTGCCTCCGATAATAAAGCGGCTGCGGGACATGTCGCCGTTGTATGATAGCCGAAAACGGCACGATTAGCATACAGTAAACAGTTTACAGTTAACAGTAAAATATTTTCCCTGTAAACTGTATGCTGTAAACTGTTAACTAAGCCGGCAGAAAGAGAGCAATATGGAAGGCCAGTATTCGGAAGAGGTGATGGAGCATTTCAGGAACCCGCGCAACGTCGGCGAGATCCCCGACGCGGACGGCGTAGGCAATGTCGGAAATCCCGTCTGCGTGCCTGACAGCACGTTAATCAACTGCAACAGTTCAGTTGCTGAGATAAAAGATATTAAAAAAGGAACAGCCGTTTTAAGCCATGACGGAAAATACCATACAGTCTCGCGCATATTCAGGAGGTTGTATAAAAACCCTCTTATGAATATCAAAGTCCATAATTTGGGCGGAGTTACCTTAACTCCGGAGCACCATGTCTTGGCGTTGAAAACAAATCACCTCAGGCACAAATTTTACGAATCAAAAAAATATGTTGCCGATTGGTATATGGCGGCGGAGCTTAAAAAAGGCGATGTAATTTTGTATCCGATCCCAAAAGAGGAGGCTCATCTCAGATCGATAAAATTTGATCAACCAAAGCTTAAGCATGATTTTAAAAGTAAAGATTTACCGAAAGAACTGGTTATTACGGAAGATTTTCTCAGATTGATCGGATATTATTTAGCCGAGGGATATGTCAGGACTGATAAATGTAAAGGCACGCTCGGTTTTGTATTTGGCGCAACGGAACGCCGTCTCGCAGATGATGTTATATCGACAGTAAAAAAGGAGATCGGCCTAGATATCGGTAATACACGAGTTATCCGTAATGCCATTAACATAGAGTTTTATTCTGCTAGGCTCGCGAGATTTTTTGAGAAGTTTTTCGGAAAAGGCGCGGCAAATAAAAAAATGCCCCACAGCTTTGTTTTGCTGTCTCCGGAAAAACAAAAATCAATTATTTGCGGATTATGGCGTGGAGACGGCTACATTAATAAAAAAGGGGCAAAATATGTTACCATCTCCAAACAGCTCGCATATCAGTTAAGGCTTTTGTTGCTGCGGCAAAAAATTATATTCAGTTTTTTAAAAATAGAAGCCAAGGGCATGCACAAAGAAAATTATTGTATTTATGTTAAGGAAGAAAATTCCTTAAAGAAGCTGGGCCAGATATTAGGGGTCAGCGTAAACAGGCCGCCTAAGTTACGAAATACGCATAAATGCTGGCATGACGAAAATTTCTTTTACTTTACGATTAAAAAAATTGACAGACTTATTTACAAAGGGCTTATATATAACCTGGAGGTAGAGGATGCGCATTCATATGTCGGGGAAGCCCTCACGTTGCATAACTGCGGGGACATAATGCGCCTTTATATAAAAGTCGACGAAAACGAAGTCATAACCGACGCAAAATTCAAAACGTTCGGATGCGGTGCCGCCATAGCCACTTCGAGCATGGTGACAGAGCTCGTGAAGGGGAAGACCATAAAAGAGGCGCTCAGCGTCTCCAACAGGGCCGTTG
Source organism: Candidatus Omnitrophota bacterium (assembly GCA_016927795.1). GTDB lineage: Bacteria > Omnitrophota > Gorgyraeia > JABMRN01 > RBG-13-46-9 > JAFGLX01. The sequence goes on along the minus strand of JAFGLX010000077.1, from coordinate 1,339 downwards.
CCGAAGCCCTCGGCGGGCTTCCAAAGATAAAGATGCACTGTTCGGTCCTGGCCGAGCAGGCGCTCAAGTCGGCTATAGACGATTATTTAGCCAGAAAAAAGAAGGAGTAAAATTTTTCGTCCCACCCGATAGGGCAGATCGACCGGCAGGTGCCCTACAAGCGGAAACAGCAGACGAAAGTAAACGCCTGGCTGTTATAGCGAAAAATTTGGCATATGAAGCACAAAATCAGGGCGCATATTAAGGAAAAGATAAAATCGCACTCGGAGCTTGAAAAATCCGAGAAAAGTGCTATAATAAAAGCCAGGTTATTTAACGAGGAGGAATTTAAAAAAGCTAACGTGGTGATGTTTTACGTCTCGTTAAAGGATGAGGTGGATACGCTTGGCATGATAGACGAGGCGTTAGAGGCGGGAAAGAGGGTTTGTGTTCCCGTGATCTTGAGAGAAGAAAAACGGCTTATAGCAGGCGAAATAAAGGATAGGAAGAAAGATTTGGAACGTCAGCACTTTGGAATCTATCAGCCAAAAGAGGGCCATGTAAGCGAGGTTCCTTTAGAAGATATAGATCTGGTCGTTGTCCCCGGAATAGCTTTTGACAGCAATAATGTCAGGCTGGGCAGGGGGCACGGTTATTACGATAGATTCCTGTGCGCCGTACCGGATAAGGCCAAGACCATCGGCCTCGCCTTCGATTTTCAAGTCGTACAAGATCTTCCCAAAGATTCACACGACATTCCCGTCTCCAAGACCATCACCGCATAGAAACTCAAAACTCAAAACTCAAAACGCAAAAGCCAAAACTGCTTAAGTCGTTTCGCCACTTTGAATTTTTAGTTTTAAACCGCAGTTTTGTCCGCTGAAAACTTTTTGTGAAGGCGGAAGTTTTGAGATTTGAGCCAAACCGATTGTCATAAGGAGGATGCAATGCCACATCAGGAAGCCACAATAATCTACATCGGCCTCGCCGCTCTCGCGGCGGCGGCATTTTTTGCCTTTGGGTATTTTTTAAGGAAATATCATGCGAAGAGCAAGCTGAAAAACGCGGAAGACAAGGCCAAGAAGATCCTGGAGGGGGCCAAGGTCGACGCCGAGAAACTCCGTCACGAGGCGGAGCTGCAGGCAAAAGACCTGCTCCTTAAAATGAGGACGGAGTTTGAAAAAGAGACGAAAGACAGGCGGCAGGAGCTGATAGTGCTGGAGAAGAGGCTTCTTCAGAAGGAGGAAAATCTCGACAGGAAAGTGGATATCCTGGATAAGAAAGAGAAGGATACCGAAAGGCGCGAGCATTCCCTGTCCGACAAGGAAAGGGTGATCGGCCAGAAGGCGAACGAGCTGGA
>JAFGLX010000076.1 GCA_016927795.1 Candidatus Omnitrophota bacterium | reverse complement strand
GGTATCGTGGCTCCCGCGTGGTCGTTCGATCCGGCGAAGTTTAAAAAAGGCGTTAGAAAACTTTGCAAACTCGGTTTCAGACTAAAATACAGTAACTCTATTTTTTGCAAATACTGGTCAATGGCAGGGCACGATAGAAAGCGCGCCGCCCAGATTAATGCCATGTTCGCCGATAAGAAAGTAAAAGCGATATTGTGCGCCAAGGCGGGATACGGCTCTATAAGGACACTTCCGTACCTGGATAAAAAGGTCATAATGGAAAACCCGAAAATTTTCGTGGGGTACAGCGATATAACCATTCTTCTTGCCTATCTTCAAAAAATAGCCAACATGGTTGTTTTTCATGGGCCGGTGGTTTCAGGCGAAATACACGATAAAATGAATCCGATTACGCTAAAGCACCTTTTGAGGGTGATCACCCAACCCCATCCTCTGGGCGAGATAAGATCGCCATCTTTAAAGACCCTGAGGCCCGGCAAGGCCAGCGGCATAATAGTGGGCGGCAACATGTCGCTTGTCATGAGTTCCATCGGCACACCGTATGAGATTGATACGGAAAATAAAATACTTTTTCTTGAGGACATCGGCGAGGACCTCGAGACCATAGACGATTACTTAATGGAACTTAAACTGGCCGGGAAGTTCAGGAAAATAAAAGGCATAGTTTTCGGGAGGATGCTTAGGTGCGTTGGCTACTCCGGCAAAAAATACACGATAAAAAACGTTCTTAACGACATACTGGGCAAGATGAGGATACCTGTTATATACGGCTTGCCTTCAGGTCACAGGCGGCCGGGTGAAACAAACATTACCCTGCCGCTTGGCACACGCGTTTTTTTGGACGGCGAAAAACCAAGCTTAACAATAAAAGAACAAGCTGTAGTGTAAAAATATTGCGCGATAAGGATCGTACTGCAATTTTTACACCGGAGACAGGAATAATTACTTAGTCAATAAATACCAAAGATGCGCAGTTTGTAGTATAATATTGTACACAGTATAAAATTTTTTATCCCCTCCGAACATACGGAAAAAGCGGGTGATTATTCTTTAAAACGAACTCCTGCAACACGAAAACGGCGATATGGCAATTATTATGAGAGTCATGATATTTTGTTTAGCGTTATTGTCAAACGCTGCCTTTTGTTTAGCAGAAACCGAAAAAGTGCTTACATGGGAGGATTGCGTAAATCAGGCGATTATGCATAACCCTGATCTGGCTTCCGCGAAAGAGAAAGTGCGACAGGCCAGGGAAGATAAATATATCGCTTTAAGCGACATATTGCCGCAGGTATCGTCTCAGGCGGGCGCATCCAGGACTAAAGCGGCGAAAGGCAAAGAAACGGAAGCGTATTCTTATAACCTGTCGGCGCAACAACTTGTGTTCGACGGATACAAAACGGCTTCCGGCGTGGCGGAGGCGTCCAAAACAATGACTGCCGAGGAATATAACCTTGCCGTAACGTCCTCAAACATAAGATTGAATCTAAGGGAGGCCTTTGTGAATCTCTTAAGGGCCGAGGAGCTCATATCTCTTACGGCGGATATTGCCGGAAGAAGAAAAGAAAACCTGGAGCTGGTTCAGCTGCGGTATGAGGCCGGCAGGGAACACAAAGGAGCGCTTCTTACAGCGGAGGCGGACCTTGCACAGGCGGAATTCGAGGCCGCCCAGGCGGAGAGGAACCTTTTGCTTTCAGAAGAGCGTCTATCAAAAGAACTGGGCGGTACGATGCGGCCTCCTATAAGGGCAAAAGGCGCTTTCGAAATAAAAGAACCCCAGGACGAAAAACCGTTTTTCGAATCGTTAGCCAATGAAACACCGTTTCTTAAGGAACTGATTGCCAGAAAGGAAGCAGCGCGTTTCCACCACAATTCGAGCCAGGCGGACTTTTTCCCTCAAGTGTATCTAAACGGTTCCTGGGGCCATAGCGCATCGGATTGGCCGCCCAGGCATAACGCCTGGTCTATGGGAATGACGGTATCCCTCCCTATATTCGAGGGCGGCAAGAGAGTGGCGGAAGTTTCGAAAACCGGGTCCCAGCTAAGGGAGGCCGAAGCGAACGAGATAAGCGGACGTGAAAGCGTTATCTTTACGCTTGAGAGCGCCTGGAAGAACTTTCAGGATTCAATAGGTACGGTTTTTGTTAAACAAAAATTTCTTCAGGCTACCGAGGAACGCGCGAAAATAGCGGTTGCCCAGTATTCTACGGGCCTTGCAACGTTCGACGACTGGATAATAATAGAAGATAATCTGGTAAACGCAAGAAAAGCTTATTTGGACGCCCAGGCCAATTTGTTGTTAGCCGAGGCCGCATGGATTCAGGCAAAAGGAGGGACGCTCGAAAATGTTAAAGAATAAGTACATTATAGCGGGTTTGGCAGCGGTCGTTCTGGTATCGGCGGTTTTAATTCTTAAAAATTTGCACCCCGGAAGAAATATGGTCTTAGCCGTGGAGGAAATAAGTCCGCGGATGGGCGATATTAAGGTAACCATTACTACAACAGGCGATGTAGAACCTCAGAACCGCCTTGAGATAAAGCCGTCAATAAACGGGCGCGTGGAGGAAATACTTGTGCAGGAAGGCGATATGGTAAAAAAGGGCCAGGTGCTTGCCAGGATGAGTTCTACCGAAAGGGCAGCTCTAATAGATGCGGCGCGTTCGCAGGGCGAGAGCACACTCCGGTACTGGCAGGAGGTCTATAAGGAGACGCCTCTTATATCACCTATAGACGGCGAGGTTATCGTCCGTTCAGTCGAGCCGGGCCAGACGGTTACAACCAGCGAACCTGTATTGGTAATTTCAGACAGGCTTATAGTGAATGCCCAGTTTGACGAGACTGATATAGGAAGGGTGAAGGTGGGACAGAAAGCCATAATAACGCTTGATGCGTATCCGCAATACGAGATTAAGGGGGTTGTTGACCACATAGCGTACGAGTCCAGCCTCGTAAATAACGTCACAATCTACGACGTTACCGTTGTGCCGGAAGATGTTCCGGACTTTTTCCGTTCGGGCATGAGCGCAAACGTGGAAATTACGGAAAAGGGACAGAAAGACGCGCTACTTGTGCCGGTCGAGGCGGTACGCACCGAAGACGGCGCAACCTACGTCAAGGTAAAAGCAAAAACGGGAAACGGTACAGAGAACCGCCGGGTGGAGACAGGAATAAGCGATGAGAAAAACGTGGAAATCATATCCGGACTGAAAATGTCTGATATCGTTATTCTGCAAAATCAAAATTACACTAAGAAACGGGAAAACGCAAAAACCAATCCTTTCATGCCTTTTAGAAGAAGATGATGATACGCCTTTCCAGCATATCCAAAACCTACAGGACAGGCAAAGTGCCGGTACGGGCACTTGTCGACATAAATCTTGAGATAGACGCCGGCGAATTCATTGCCATAATGGGTCCGTCAGGTTCCGGCAAATCCACGCTTATGCATATACTGGGGTTTCTCGGCCGTCCCGACAGCGGCTCATATAGCTTATTCGGTACCGAGGTATCCGATTTAAGCGATGAGGAACTGGCGGCATTGAGAAACGCACTGGCGGGTTTCGTGTTCCAGCAGTTTCATTTACTCGGCCGCGTAAGCGCCGCTGAAAATACGGAACTCCCGCTTATTTACGCGGGTAAAAAAGATATAAGAGAAAAGGCATGCAGCAAACTTGAGAAGGTGGGATTGGCAAACCGCAAGAAGCACCGCCCTAACGAGCTTTCCGGCGGGGAGCAGCAAAGGGTAGCCATAGCGCGGGCGCTTGTAAACGAGCCGATGATAATCTACGCCGATGAGCCCACAGGCAATTTAGATACTAAAAGCGAAGAAGAGATAATGAATATAATCAAGGAGCTTAACCGGCATGGAAAAACTATCGTTATGGTTACCCACGAAGAGGAGATAGCAAAATACGCAAAGCGAAAAATCGTGATGCGGGACGGCAGGATCGTATCGGACGAACGGAATCCCGAAAACACATCCGCCGCAGCGGTAAACTCCGAGGCCCTCTCGGTTTTGAATATCGTAAGGCAAAAGCATTCTTCCATAGGACAGGTGGAATTCGCCGAACATGTACGGCAGTCAATAAGAGCCATTCTATCGAACAAGATCCGCGCGTTCCTTTCCATGTTGGGTATCTTATTCGGCGTGGCGGCCGTGATCGCCATGCTTGCTCTCGGGGAAGGCGCCAAGGCGTCAATCGAGGAGAATCTTAAAACCCTGGGTTCCAACATGTTGTCGGTCAGGGCAGGTTCGGCAAGAGTACACGGCGTGTCCAGAGAAGCGGGTTCCGTAACAAGGTTTACTTTTGATGACGTAGCGGCCATAAGCAGGTTTACGGACCTCGTTGACAGTGTAAGCGGTTATATGCGGGGGAGCGGGCAGGTGGTTTATAAGAACGAGAACTGGAACACCTCGATCGAGGGGGTGGGTTTCGATTACGGCAAAATGCGCGCTACTATTCCCCAGATCGGCAGGTGGTTTACGAGAGAAGAAATCGCGAGAAGGGAGAAAGTGGCTATCCTTGGCGGGACCGTCGTGGAGAAGCTTTTCGGAGACAAAAATCCCGTAGGCAGGACGATAAAGATAAACCGCATTTATTTTAAGATAATAGGCGTAGCCCCGGAAAAAGGATTCGGGGGTCACCGTGATTTTGACGACACAGTCTATATCCCCGTGACTACCGCCATGTACAGGGTGCTCGGGAGGGATTATCTTGACAGCATATTCGTGGAGGCAAAGAGCCCCCAGACGATAGACGAGGCCCAGACAAAGATAAAGGATATGATAATCAAAAGGCACAGGCTGCGCGCTGATGATGAAGATGCATTCTATATAAGAAACATGAGCGAAATACAGGAAATGCTGACAAGCACCACAAAAACGATGAGCCTTCTTTTGGGCTGCATCGCAGCGATATCCCTTTTAGTAGGCGGTATAGGCATAATGAACATAATGCTTGTTTCGGTAACCGAGAGAACCAGGGAGATAGGTTTACGTAAGGCCATAGGCGCGCGCAAAACCGATATTATGTCGCAATTTCTGATAGAGTCGGTCGTCATGACTTTTAGCGGAGGCCTTATGGGCGTTATGTTGGGTGTAGGGGCTGCTTTTATGCTTTCGGCCTTTGTGGGATGGACTACAAAAGTTTCTTTCTTCAGCATTATACTCTCGACAACATTCTCCATAGCCGTTGGCATAGGATTCGGGCTATGGCCCGCGAGAAAAGCCTCAATGCTGGACCCCATAGAAGCGTTAAGATACGAGTAGAAGATACATAAATAAATCCGAAATCCGAAATTACAATTCTTCAAATTTTATGCGTGCTTTGTACTGCTTGACCTTTTGTGGCGTTTATTGTATACTTACATTATTAAAATAAAAGGAGGTGGATGAAGTGTTAAAATACGGGATAATCTTAATAACTTTAGGAATAATGCTATTTACGTTTAACACGGCTTGTATGGCCGATGACAATGCCATAACAAAGTTCGGAAACGGTCTGGTTAATTTGCTTACCGGGTGGCTCGAGCTGCCAAAACAGATAAGCGATACCTATAAAAAGGAAAACAGCCTCTCCGAAGCTCTTACGACAGGAACTTTAAAAGGCGTAATTTACAGTGTCGGCAGAACGGCAGCAGGCGCTCTCGATGCGGCCTTTTTCTTCCTTCCGCCTTATGACAAGCCTATTATGAAACCGCTTTATAAGGTGTTCGCGACATCCACGAAGTAAAAAAGGCGATAGATATTAAATAAGTAGCCTCGGGGTCACTCTTGGGGCTACTTATTTTTGGAAGACATAATTTACACTGGAAGGATAGGTGCGTGATGAGAAATATTATTTCAGTAGCGCTTTCGATAATATTTACGATATCGTTTGCTGCGCCGTCTTTTTCGCTGGATAAATGGGACAATCTTATGACGGAATCAGCCAGGGTTTTCGAGGAGATGACAAGCATGCCGGAAGAGGGGATACCGGTTTCTCTACTTAAAAGTTGTTACGCTATAGCTATAATACCCTCTGCGGTCAGCGGCGGTTTTGTAATAGGCGGCAAATACGGACAAGGCGTTATAATAGCCAAGGATAAGGCTGGTAATAGCTGGAGCGCGCCGGCGGTATTCAATATGGCCGGCGGAAGTTTTGGATGGCAGATAGGGGGACAGGCCACGGATATAATACTTTTGATTATGAGCGAGAGGGGCCTGGACGGTATACTAAGCAGTAAATTTCAGCTTGGCGCGGATGCAGCCGTTTCCGCGGGGCCGGTAGGAAGAGACGCACAGGCCGCGACGGATCTTCAGCTAAAAGGCGGAATACTTTCATACTCGAGAAGCAGGGGTTTATTTATCGGGATAAAATTGGAAGGCGCCGTATTGTCCGCTAACGATAAAGCCAACGCGTCTATATACGGCAAGGAACTTTCACCGAGAGAAATATTGATCACAGGCAAAATGCAAGCGCCCTCAAGCGCCGAAAGGTTGATGAAAGACCTTAAGAAGTTCTGACAAGATAATTGCACACACGCGATAAAAGGGGTATGTTTATTTAGTTAAAGCTAAAAGCATATCCCTTTTTTGTTGCTACCCCTCCGACTTATCGAATCCCCGGCAGGGCCGGGGGACTCTACTTTTAAAAAGCGCATGAGAGGCTCTTGACACTTCTCTGCAATCCCTGCGCGATGTGAAATTATATAAGGTTTATGCTTCGCCAAATGGGACTATACCCCCTAACGCGCGCAAGTATTTAACTTGACAAAACAGGCGTCGTGTGGGAACATTATATAATCACATAAAAATAAGGATAATGAGTTAAAATAAGTTAGTTTGAGTTAATATAAGTAACAGTAAATATTAGGAGTTAAATTGAAAGAAAGAGATATCATCATTACCACAAAAGAGCTGTCTAAGTATCTGAAGCTCAACGAAAAAACCATAATAAAAATGGCGCAGGTCAGAGAACTGCCGGGCTTTAAAATAGGCAACAAATGGCGCTTCTATCTTTCGACCATAGACGAATATCTCCAGGATAAAATAGTGAAACTTCCTGGTTACGGGGTGTCGGGTTTCATAAAAGAGACAAGCGAAATCATGCCCCTGTCAAGGCTGACGGATGAATCATGCATAAATTTAAACCTGAAATCCGCGGACAAGGACGGTATCCTCTACGAATTGTCCAGCATAGCGCAGGAAAGCTCAATCTCTAACTCGGAGGAAAAATTATTGATACAATTAAAGAAAAGAGAGCAGATGTTGAGTACCGCGCTCGGTAACGGCATAGCGATTCCGCATCCCAGAAATCCTAGCGATGAGCTGTTTGAGAAAACGGGTATTATAATAGGGAGATCCGTAAAAGGCGCCGATTTTGAATCTCCGGACGGCGGGAAAGTGTATCTTTTCTTTATG
>JAFGLX010000075.1 GCA_016927795.1 Candidatus Omnitrophota bacterium | reverse complement strand
TTTTTTTCACGAGGTCCCCTATTGTTTTTATTTTAGCTTCCCTGAGACAATTGGAACTTCTTACGGAAAGCTCGAGTTCGGTAATGGGCATGTTGAATTTTTCGGACATTTCTTTTTCTTCTTTTGATTCCTCAACCTCGGTGATTTCCTCGGGCAGTTCGCCAAATTCCACAAAAATATCCAAGTGCCGCTGCAAAATATTCGAGGCATATAACAGGGCTTCCTTTGGGTCAATACTGCCGTTTGTCCATATCTCCAGTATCAGCTTGTCATAATCGGTCATCTGCCCCACACGCGTGTTGACGACATTAAAATTCACGCGTTTTACAGGGGAAAATACCGAGTCTATCGGAATTATGCCTATCGGGGAATTCTCTTTCTTATTTCTGTCGGCTGGAACATATCCGCGCCCCCTTGCCACCTCAAGCTCCATCTCCAGCTTTGCTTTCTTTGAAAGAGTAGCTATGTGAAGGTCCGGGTTTACGACCTCTACCGTTTCGTCCATTTTGAAGTCTCCCGCCAGAACCTCGCCTTTTTTGTCTATCTTGAGAAACATCGGTTTTGGATTTTTGAAGTGCGATTTCAATATTATCTTTTTCAGGTTCAGTATTATCTGCGGAACATCTTCCATAACGCCGTCAATACTGGAAAATTCGTGCTCAGCGCCTGGTATCTTTACCGTCGTTACGGCGGTTCCCTCTATAGACGATATAAGCACACGCCTCAAGGAATTGCCTATCGTTGTGCCATAGCCACGCTCAAAAGGTTCTGCCGTGAACTTGCCGTACGTCGGCGTCAGTGAAGATTCGTCGCAAACAAGTCTTTTAGGCATTTCGAAATTTCTGAGTTTAACGCCCATTTATTTTGCCTCCTTCGATGAGCCCGGAACCCGTGAAATATTTTCTTTTCACAGGTTTGCTATTTTTCTCTCGCTATCCAGCTAAAAAAACGTCCAAAAAGCGTCTCTGTATTTTGCCCGGCGCTATTTTATTTCGAGTAAAGTTCTACGATCAACTGTTCCTGAATCGAGAAATCTATGTCATCTTTGGTCGGGAGTTTTTTAACTGTCCCCTTCAAAGTGCTTTTATCGGATTCCAGCCATTTTGGTATTACGCGGTCCTTTTGTTCGGCCCGCATTTCGGAAACCCTTTTTACGAAAGGCTCTTTCCCTTTTAGCTCGACAGTGTCCCCTTCCTTCACGAGATATGACGGAATGTTTACTTTTTTATTGTTTACATAGACGTGATTATGGCGCACCACCTGTCTTGCCTGGGCCCTGGACATAGCAAGAGCCAGCCTGAAAATGACGTTATCAAGCCGTGTTTCCAGTATCTGCAAGAGCGTGTGGCCAGTTACACCCTTAGCCTTCGAGGCTATTTGAAAATATTTTTTAAACTGGCGCTCTAAAACGCCGTATATCCTTTTAGCCTTTTGCTTCTCATGCAACTGCAGCGCGTAGTTGGACTCTTTTTTTCGTCGTTTTCCGTGTTGTCCTGGGCCGAAAGGTCGTTTTGCGATAGCGCATCGGTCTGTATTGCACCTTGCTCCTTTCAGAAAAAGTTTTTCTCCGTATGCACGGCATAGTTTACATTTCGCATTTTTATAACGAGCCATGCTTTTTAAACCCTCCTTCTTTTTGGCGGCCTGCAGCCGTTATGCGGAATCGGCGTGACGTCTTTTATGGCTCTTACGAGTAGACCGGCTGCCTGCAGGCTGCGTATGGCACTTTCCCTGCCGGAACCCGGCCCTTTCACAAATACCTCAACTTCACGGACGCCGAAATCCTTGGCCTTTTTGGCGGCATTTTCGGCGGCTTTTCCCGCGGCAAACGGAGTCGATTTTTTGGAACCGCTGAAACCTACCGTTCCCGTCGAGCACCAGCATAGAACATCGCCGTTTAAATCGGCTATAGTTACTATCGTGTTATTAAAGGTCGCCAGTATGTGGGCGATGGCTCTCGGCACATTTTTTGCAACCTTTTTTCGCGTCTTTACTTTTTTCTTTTGCATTGCGCTACTCTTCCTTTGGTTGTGTCTGTAGTTTAACTTTCCTGTCGCGTATTACCCCGACTGTTTTTCTCGGCCCTTTACGGGTGCGGGCGTTTGTGCGTGTACGCTGCCCTCTTACAGGCAAGCTTTTTCGGTGTCTCAAACCGCGGTAGCTTCCGATTTCGATAAGGCGTTTTATATTCGCGGCCACGTCCCGCTTCAGATCCCCCTCTACCTTGCAATCTTTTTGTATTATTGCGGTTATTCGGGAAACCTCTTCTTCGGATAAATCTTTTGCCCGCGTATTCGGATTAACCCCGGCTTTTTTTAAGATTCCATTCGAGCTGGTCCGCCCTATTCCGGTTATGTACGTAAGCGCTATTTCGATCCTTTTTTCTTTCGGTATGTCAACACCTATAATTCTCGGCATCTTTTATTCTCCATAAATATGACGTTAAATTCGAAATACGAAACCCTAAATTCGAAACAAATACGAAATCCTAAATTCGAAATAGAGAGCGGTTTCGAAATTCGATATTAGAATTTGTTTCGGATTTCGATATTCGGATTTCGGATTTGTCACGATTTTTTTATCAGCCCTGTCTTTGTTTGTGTTTTGGTTCGCTGCATATCACGCGCAAAACACCTTTCCTGCGTATGATTTTGCATTTTGAACATATTTTTTTTACACTTGAGCGGACCTTCATTCTATTTACCCCTGTGTATAATCCTGCCCCTTGTAAGGTCATACGGTGAGAGCTCCACAGTAACCTTATCACCGGGCAAAATACGTATAAAGTGCATTCGCATCTTTCCCGATACATGGGCCAGAACTTTGTGCTCGTTATCCAGCTCCACTCTGAACATTGCGTTAGGCAGCATTTCCAGAACCTTACCCTCTACTACTATGCCTTCTTCTTTTGGAGTCATGTTATTATTTCCCCGTCTCGCTCGCCTACTATAACCGTATGCTCAAAATGAGCCGATAATTTATGGTCTTTTGTAACCGCCGTCCAGCCGTCTTCCAGTATCTTTACATCAGCGCTTCCCTCGTTTACCATCGGTTCGATTGCCAGCGCTATGCCGTTCTTAAGAAGCGCGCCTTTCCCCGGATGTCCGAAATTCGGAACTTCCGGTTCCTGGTGCATTTTTCTGCCGATACCGTGACCGACAAACATGCGGACGACAGTGAAATTGTTTGTCTCGACAAATGACTGTATAGCCCAGGATATGTCCTCTACGTGCCTGCCCTCCCCGGCCATCGCTACGCCTTTTTTAAGGGCCTCTTTTGTAATTTCTATCAGCCTTCTCGCCGCCTGCGATATAGCGCCTACCGCAAAGGTTTCGGCACCGTCTGCAAAACAGCCTTTATATGCGACGCCCACGTCTACGCTTATAATGTCGCCCTCTTTTGCAATTTCCGTATTGCTGGGTATCCCATGCACCACTACGTCATTAAGAGAAGTGCATATGCTGGCGGGAAAACCTTTATAGCCGCGAAACGCCGGCTTGGCGTTATTTTTTACTATAAAATCACTCGCCAATGCGTCAAGCTTTTTTGTGCATACGCCGGGCTTTATTTCAAATGACAAAAAATCCAGGCACCCTCGTAATATCTTTCCGGCCTTCCGTATATAATTAAGTTCTTCATCCGTCAGGACGTTCATAGCTTTATTTAGGCTTTGCAAGCAGTTTCTTGAGCTCTATGAACAGATGGTCAACGTCTAAATCGCCGGAGACCTCCGAAAGTATGTTTTTATTCTTATAGTATTCGATAAGTGACGCCGTCTCTTTTTCGTATACCACAAGGCGCCGTTTTATCGTATCGATTTTGTCGTCGTCGCGCTGGTATAGCTTACCCCCACAGTAATCGCAGATACCGTCTTTTTTCGGAGGCATATTCTTGACGTGAAAATTCGCTCCGCACTTAGCGCATACCCTCCGCCCGGAAAGGCGGTCAATCGACGTTTCCGGCGAAGTTTTAAAATATAAAACCACGTCGATTTTTTTCCCGTCGGTATCGAGCGCCTCATCGAGCTTATCCGCCTGCTTATCGTTTCGGGGGAACCCGTCTAGCATAAAACCGCCGCTTGCGTCACTTTTTGCTATGCGCTCTTTCACTATGTTTACAACAACCTCGTCAGGAACCAGTTCGCCTCTATCCATATATGACTTTGCTAGGCGCCCCACCTCGGAACCCTCTTTTACCGCGCCCCTTAACATATCACCGGTCGATATGTGAGGTATGTTAAAGTACGTTGAAAGAACCTGCGCTTGTGTGCCTTTTCCTGCGCCTGGGGGCCCGAGCAATACTACGTTCATATGTGAGAAACTCCTCTATAAATCTCTTTATCTGCGGCCTCGTATACGGCCCTTTTTCATAAAGCCTTCATAATGCCTTACAAGAAGATGGGATTCTATCTGTCTCATTGTGTCCAGCATGACGCCTACGATAATCAATAGCCCCGTGCCGCCGAAAAAGCTCGCTACAAGATACGGTATTTTAAGCGCGTGAGATACGATAGTCGGCAGGACCGCGATTATCGAAAGGAATATTGCTCCGGGCAGCGTTATCCGCGTCATTATGAAATCCAGATATTCCGCCGTCTGCCTGCCGGGCCTTATGCCGGGCACAAAACCGCCGAACCTCTTCATGTTATTGGAAATGTCGATCGGGTTGAAAGTTATTGCCGTATAAAAATAGCAAAAGAATATAATAAGGAGGCTATACATCAAGTTGTATACGATGGTTCCGCGCGTTAACATCGTGGCTATGTTTTGCACCGCCTGACTTGGCACAAGCCCGGCTATGGTTGCGGGAAAAAGAATTATGCTCTGCGCGAAAATTATGGGTATGACCCCCGCCTGATTTACGCGGAGCGGTATAAATGTACTTTGCCCCCCGTATATTTTTCTACCCACAACGCGCTTGGCGTATTGTATGGGTATTTTTCTCTGCCCTTGCGTTATTGCGACTACAGCCAAAACCACCATTACCAGCATAACCGCCATAAGGATCAGCGTAAACGGGTCGATTTGTGATTTCTCCGCCGACATGGGGTTTACGAGTTGGACAAGCTGGTAAATCGCGGCCGGCAATCTGGATATGATACCGGCTGTTATTATGAGGGATATACCGTTGCCGATACCGTATTCCTGTATCTGCTCACCAAGCCACATTATAAACGCCGTTCCGCTTGTAAGCGTTATTACGGTGAGTATCCGGAAGGCCCATCCCGGGAATGGAACGACCTGCATACCCTGGAACCTCGCGGGATTTTCCAGCCATAACGCGATAAAAAAGGATTGTATGACGGAAAGTATTATCGTACCGTACCGTGTGTACTGCGTAATTTTTTTTCTGCCCTCCTCCCCTTCTTTCGATATTCGCTCAAGTGCCGGGATTACCGCAGTCAAAAGTTGTAGTATGATAGATGCGGATATATACGGCATTATGCCGAGGGCGAAAATCGTCAGCCGCTGTATGGCGCCGCCGGAAAACATGTTTATCATACCGAAGAGAGTACCGCCCTGTGTTTTAGCCATATTGTCAAAGAATTGCGCAAGTTTGCCGCCGTCTATGCCCGGGGTGGGTATAAACGCGCCTATCCTGTAAATCGCGATGAACATAGCGGTCATCAGTATCTTTTTCTTCAAATCCGGTATTTTAAAAAGATTGGCAAACGTTGATAACATGCTTTTTAACCTTATTTATTTCGTTTCGGGTTTGTCTGTTTTGCCTCCGGCTGCCGCGATTTTTTTTCTGGCATTCGCCGAATACGCATCCGCCAAAACCGTAAGAGGCTTGGTTATATCGCCCGTTCCGAGTATTTTTACGGGAAGCTCGATATCCTTTATCAGCCCCACCTCGCCGAGAGATGCCCTGTCGACAACCGAATCCTTGCGGAATCGATTGAGGCCTTCGACATTAACAACCTGATAAACCTTTTTTGCCTTGCTCGTGAAGCCTCTTTTTGGTAAACGCCTCATAAGCGGCATCTGACCTCCTTCAAAACCTATGCGAAGGCCGGGTCCGGAGCGGGACTTCGCGCCCTTAGAACCCCGCCCGGCAGTTTTGCCGTGGCCCGAACCGGAACCTCTGCCGTATCTCTTTGGCGGTCTGTTGGCCCCTTTTGGTCGTCGTACGTTTTCTATTTTCATTTTTTAATCTTTTTTTCTATAGAGCCGCAATTTTTGTAACGCAACCATGGTTGCTTTCACGATATTTATCGGATTTCGCGAGCCCAGGCATTTAGAAAGTATGTCTCGTATGCCTACTGCCTCACAAAAAGCCCTTACGGGTCCACCCGCGATTACACCTGTTCCGGGGCTTGCAGGCTTTAAAAGCACTTTACCGGCTTTGAATTTGCCCGTGACCTCGTGGGGTATTGTCGCGTTCTTCATCTTGATAGTGACAAAGTTCTTTTTTGCTTTACTCAGAGCCTTGCTTATAGCCGCTGAAATTTCGTTTGCCTTGCCGAATCCTATTCCGGCAGAGCCTTTCCCGCTACCCGCTACGACAAGAACGTTAAACGAGAACCTTCGCCCGCCTTTTACGACCTTGGCGACTCTCTTTATGCTCACAACTTTCTCTATTAACGTCGGTTCCTCTTCTTGAATCTTCTTTTCTATTTTATCCTGTGCCAAAGTTTTTTTGTTAACCATATTCCGTCCTTAAAAAATCAGGCCGTTCTTTCTGGCTGATTCGGCAAGGGCCTTCACGCGTCCGTGAAAAGCGTAACCCGCCCTGTCAAAAACTACCTTTCCGAACCCCTTGGCCTTCGCTTTTTTTGCAAACTCTTCCCCTATAAGCGCAGCGGCTTTAACATTTCCCCCGTAGGCTGGCTTGTTTTTCAGCTCCTTGGAATTAGTGGATAGCGAAAGCAGGGTGCGCCCTTTTACATCATCTATCAACTGCACGTATATATTTTTATTGCTTCTAAAAACGCATAACCTCGGCCTTTCGGGCGTGCCTATCACTTTTTGCCGTATTACGAGGTGTCTTTTTACGCGTCCTTTTATTTTTTTCATTTTACGACTGTCTTTCCCGCCTTGCGCCTTACGCGTTCCCCTGTGTACATTATGCCCTTTCCGGTATACGGTTCGGGCCGAAGGTAGTTGCGTATGTGCGCGGCGACTTCACCTATCTTAACCTTGTCGATACCTTTTAGGACTATCTGGGTTGGTTTGGGCGTAGCTACGCTTATCCCCATAGGAAGCTCGTATTTAATAGGGTGCGAAAAACCAAGCGTTATTTGCAGTACGTTCCCCTGCGCCTGCGCCTTATAGCCGACCCCTTTTATTTCCAGCTGTTTTTCGTAACCATCCCTTACGCCTTTTATCAGATTGGCGATCAGCGTTCTCGTTAACCCCTGCAGAGCAGAACCTTTCTCGTCGGATAAAGACCTTTCGACGATTGCCCTGGTGCCTTCGGTGCGCACTTTTACTGAATGCGCCGGAAAAGCATGCTCTAACTTGCCCTTTGGCCCTTCAACGATAACCTTATTCGCGTTTACCGTTACCTTTATACCGCTTGGGATATCTATCGGTTTTTTGCCTATGCGTGACATAATTTTCTTACCATACCTTGCAGATAATCTCTCCGCCCAGCTTTTTTTCTTTAGCCTCCCTGTCGGTCATTATACCGTGTGAAGTCGAAATCAACGCAGTCCCTATCCCGCTGTATACAGTTTTTATGTCTTTCGTCGTCACATAAATCCTTCGGCCCGGTCGCGATACCCTCTCAACGCCGGTCAAGAGGGGTGTGTTCTCCTTGTCATATTTAAGGTATATCTTCAAGAGACCCTGCTTATTATCGGTAATCGCCTTATAATTTGCGATAAAACCTTCCCTTTTAAGGATGGTGACTATATTTTCGGTTATTTTTGAGCGTTTTATCAAAACATCCTCTTTACGTCTCATGACGGCATTTCTGATAACCGTCAGCATATCGGATATAGGATCGGTAACAGGCATTATATTATATCCTCCTCTTCGAAACTACCAGCTTGCTTTTACTACACCCGGGATCTCGCCACGCAAAGCAAGTTCCCTGAAGCATATTCGGCAGATCCGGAATCGCCGTATATAACCACGCCTCCGCCCGCACAGCTCACAGCGAAAGTATTTTCGCACGGGAAACTTAGGTGTTTTCTTAGCTTTTAATATTAGGCACTGTTTGGCCACTTATTTCACCTCATAATGGGCATTCCGAACATACTGAGAAGTCCGGCGCTCTCTTCTTTATTTTTTGCCGTCGTGACAATCGTAATATCCATTCCGTGCACAAACTGTATTTTGTCTATATCAATCTCGGGGAAAATTCCCTGTTCCTGTATCCCGAAAGAATAGTTACCCTTTTCGTCGAACGAATCAGGAGGCAGCCCACGAAAATCCCGTATACGGGGTATGGATACGTTGATAAGCCTGTCCAGGAATTCATACATTCGTGCGCGCCTTAACGTTACCTTGCACCCGACAAGCGACCCTTTTCTGATCTTGAAACCCGCTATTGATTTTTTGGCTTTGGTTACGACGGGTCGCTGACCCGTTATTTGCGCCATTTCATGCAATACTACGTCAAGGACCTTTTTATCCTGCGAGGCTTCGCCAAGCCCCACATTTACCACTATTTTCGTTATGCGAGGCACCTCCAGGATGTTTTTGAATTTGAACTGCTCCATCATCTTGGGTATAATCTCGTCTTTGTATTTTTGCGCCATTCTCGGGACCATAGCTAAAATACCTCTTTACATTTTTTGCAAAATCTCATTTTTTGGCCGTCTTTCAGGGTATTGTAGCCTATTTTTGTCGGGCCGTTACACCCCTTGCAGAAAATGGCCATATTAGATAGATGAATAGGGGATTCTTTTTGCACGATGCCGCCCTTTTCGTCTTCACGCGTTCGACGTGCATGTTTTTTGACGAAGTTTACACCTTCCACAATAGCTTTATTCAGGCGGGGCAGCACAACCAGCACTTTGCCGGTTTTGCCCCTGTCTTTCCCGGCCAGAATCGTTACAATGTCATTTTTCTTAATTTTCGCCATAGCTAAATCACTTCCGGCGCTAGCGAGGCAATTTTAAGGAATTTCTTTTCCCTAAGTTCTCTTGCAACAGGTCCGAATATCCTTGTTCCCTTGGGGTTGCCCTGGTCGTCTATCAGCACAACGGCGTTTCGGTCAAACTTTAAATACGAACCATCCACCCTCTTTAAAGGCGATGCACTTCTTACGATGACACCTTTGGCTACCTCGCCTTTTTTTATTATCGCGTCTGGCGTCGCTTCTTTTATATTGCACCTTATCACGTCGCCTATTTCAGCGGTCAGTTTGCCCGTGCGTCCCAAAACGCCTATGCACGAGGCCCGTTTTGCGCCCGTGTTATCCGCAACATCCAAAATTGTTTTCATCATAATCATGGTGCAGAGCCTCTCGTCGTGTTTAAGCCGTTTGTTTTTTTAAAATTTCCACAAGCCGCCATCTCTTATCCTTCGACAAGGGGCGCGTTTCCATTATTTTTACCGTGTCGCCTGTTTTTGCGGCATTTTTCGCATCATGAGCCTTGAATTTATTGAAACGCCTCACGGTTTTGCCAAATACCGGATGCAGCGTTGTCCGCCCGACTCTGACGACTATCGTTTTGTTCATCTTGTCGCTTACAACTTTGCCGGTCATCAATTTTCTATGCGGCGGATTTTGTTTTTTGCTTTTCTGCATTATCCTTCTCCTTCAATATTGTGTAGAGCCTCGCCAGGTCTTTTTTGGTCTGGCGTATTCGGTGTGGTTTCTCGATCCGTCCGGCCTTCCGCTCAAAGCGGAGCTTGAATAGCTCCTCCTGCAAAGAGAAAATCTTGTGGTTTATCTCATCCGGGGTCATGTTTCGTATGTCGTTTGTTTTTAAGGCCATTTTAGTGCCCCCGCACGATAAATTTTGTTTTTATCGGTAGTTTGAACGCAGCCAGCCTCATAGAATCTTTTGCCAGGTCCACGGGTATCCCTTCCATCTCAAAAAGTATCCGCCCTTTTCGCACAACCGCAACCCAGTGTTCGGGAGCGCCTTTGCCCTTACCCATTCTTGTTTCGGCCGGTTTTTTGGTTACCGGCTTGTCCGGGAAAAATCTTATCCA
Organism: Candidatus Omnitrophota bacterium; assembly: GCA_016927795.1. GTDB lineage: Bacteria > Omnitrophota > Gorgyraeia > JABMRN01 > RBG-13-46-9 > JAFGLX01. The sequence goes on along the minus strand of JAFGLX010000075.1, from coordinate 4,551 downwards.
GACCTTTCCTCCGCGCCTTGTGTTTCGCATTAGCGCCACACGGGCTGCTTCGATTTGACGGTCTTTTACCCAGCCGTTCTCAAGCGCCTTAAGGCCGTATTCTCCGAACGTGAGTTCGGATGCAGCAGTGCTCGTGCCTTTTCTTCTACCTCTTTGCGCTTTGCGATATTTTACGCGCTTTGGCATCAATGCCATTTTCTTTCTCCCCTGTCGTAACTTCTTCCATGCCGAACCTTTCCCCTTTATAAACCCAGACTTTAACGCCTATAAGGCCATACGTCGTATGGGCTTCGGCGAAACCGTAATCTATATCCGCCCTTAACGTCTGGAGGGGTATTTTTCCAAATTTCACAGATTCTTTCCTGGCTATTTCTGCGCCGCCGAGCCGCCCGCCTACCTTTATTTTCATGCCTTCGCACCCTGCGTCCCTGGCCATTTGCATGGCTTTTTTCATGGCGCGACGGTAAGGCATCCTTTTCTCCAGTTGCAGGGCTATGTTTTCCGCTATGAGCTGGGCTTCAAGAGACGACTGCTTAATCTCTTTTATATCGATAAAAATCTGTTTGTTTTCGCCTATAATCGTTTGCAGCTGATCTCGCAGGGTGTCTATTTCTGACCCGCGCCTTCCGATAATAACGCCGGGCCGCGCCGTAAAGATGATTACCTTTACTCTGTCGCCGGTACGCTCTGTCTCAATGTTTGATATGGCGCTTCCTGCAAGCTTTGATTTAATAAATTTTTTTATGGTCAGGTCTTCTATAAGAGTTTTGTGAAACTCACCCTTATTGGCGAACCACCTCGATTTCCAACGTTTTATAATGCCCACTCTTAATCCGTATGGATGAACTTTTTGGCCCATATTTATTTCCTGCTTAGCACTTTCCTTTTTAGTTTTTCCGCTTCTTTTTTGACCGGACCGACCACGGGCTTAGGGGTATCTGTCTTAACGGTATCCAGCTCTACAAGTACGTGGCTGGTACGTTTTCTTATTACCCCGGCTCTTCCCATTGACATGGCCCTGTATCGCTTTAGAGTCGGCCCCTGATTAACTACTATTTTTGAAATGAAAAGTTCCGTTTCTGTAAAATTTTTATCCGGAATCTTTTTTGCATTGGAAACCGCAGACTCAATTATCTTTTTAAGCATAGCAGCGCCTTTTTTATTTATGGTAAATAACATATTGACAGCATCTTCCGCGCTCTTTTTCCGCACAAGTTCTGCTATAGGCTTAAGCTTTTTGGGAGATATTCTTATGTATTTTTCAAGAGCCCTTGTTACCATGTTATGTTTTCTCCAACGACACTTCTGTGGCGGCACCGTGCTTTTTAAAGGTTCTGGTCGAAACAAACTCGCCCAGCTTATGACCGACCATATTTTCCGTGACGAAAACGGGGATAAATTTGCGCCCGTTGTATACCATAAACGTAAAACCCACGAAATCAGGAGGTATAACGGACCTACGTGCCCATGTTTTTATGGGTTTTTTGTCCCTTTTCTTATGCGCCTTCTGGACTTTTATCAGGAGCTTTTCATCTATATATGGTCCTTTTTTTGTTGAACGCGACATGGTCTATTTTCTCCTTTTGACTATATATTTATCCGAATGTTTTGTTTTTCTTGTTTTAAGGCCCTTTGTTGCTTTGCCCCAGGGCGTTGTCGGATGCCTACCGCCGGATGATTTACCTTCGCCGCCGCCCATCGGGTGGTCAACAGGATTCTTGGCTACGCCCCTTGAGTAAGGACGTATCCCGCGATACCTTGACCTTCCGGCCTTGCCAACCGATATAGTATCGCGCTCAATATTGCCGACCTGCCCTATGCAAGCGAAACAGTCAAGCCTTACGAGCCTGATTTCCCCTGAGGGCATCTTGATATGCCCAAACCCTTTTTCTTTTGCCATAATAACCGACATATTGCCCGCACTTCTTGCGACCTGTGCGCCTTTTCCTTTTTGGAGCTCAATATTGTAAATAGGTATGCCGAGAGGTATTTTTTCGAGCGGTAAAGCGTTCCCAACCTTAACTTCCGCGTTCTCGCCGGACATTACCGTATCGCCCACTCTTAGCCCGTCGGGACAGATTATATAACGCCTTTCTGAATCGTCATACTGCAGAAGGGCTATACGCGAGGTTCTGTTTGGGTCGTATTCGATGGCAATAACTTTCGCCTGTACGTCGCGCTTGTCCCGTTTGAAATCTATTATGCGCCACTTTCGCTTATGCCCTCCGCCCCTGTGCCTGGAGGTTATCCTGCCGTATACGTTTCTTCCACCGCTTTTCTTCAAGGCAACCGTGAGATTCTTTTCCGGAAAGTCCTTTGTTATCTCGTCAAAGGTGTAACCGCTTGCCCATCTGCGGCCTGCCGATGTCGGTTTGTGTTTTATTATTCCCATATGGTTAACTTATGCGTTCTTATGCGATATCGATTTTATTGCCGGCCTGAAGAGTGACAATCGCTTTTTTCCAGTCCGGCGTTTTGCCCTGAACGAATCTTACCCGCTTTTTTTTACCCCGCGCGGTAACGGTATTGACTTTATTGACTTTAACTTTGTATATGTCCTCTACAGCTTTTTTTATTTCAAGCTTATTCGCGTGCTTGTCTACCCAGAAAAGGTACTTATTGTAACTTAACATATTCGTGCCTTTTTCTGTCCTAAAGGGCGTTATTATGGTTGTGTATGGATTTTTCATTTGTCGTTAAATCTTTTGTTCAGTTGTTGCGCTGCGCCCCTTGTTAATATTACCTGTTCGCTCGAGAGGACATCTAATGCCGTTGCGTCGGCTACCCGTTTTAATTTGATGTCACGCAGGTTTCTGGTTGCAAGAACCAGGTTTTTGTCCATGTCGTCAACCAGAAGGAGCGCCGTTTCGTTTACTTTTAACGCGTTAAGCAGCTCGGCGATTTTTCGCGTTTTGGGCGCATCCAGCTTTATATTTTCGATGGCCAGAATTCTGCCGCTACGCAATTTGGCGTTTATGCTGGATAGGAACGCGCTTTTTTTCATTTTTTTCGGCATTTCGCGCCTGAAATCTCTTGGGTGCGGACCGAATGCGATTCCGCCCCCGCGCCAGAGCGGATTTCTTATGGAGCCCACCCTTGCTCTACCGGTTCCTTTTTGCTTCCACGGTTTTTTGCCGCCGCCGCTTACGTCTGCCCTTGTTTTTGTCGATGAGGTGCCCTGCCGGGTATTGGAGCGATATATGTTTACTGATTGGTAAAGCAGGGCGTTGCTATATTTCCCGTTGAAAACGTCTTTGTCTAGCTCAATCGTTTCCTTTTTTTTACCGGCGGAGTCAAATAGCTGTATTTTATTCATGCCGTCGGCAGATTTTGGCTTTATATTAGCGCCCGGTTTAGTTTTCATGTTATTTCACTTTCGCGTCTTTTGGCGGCCTTTTTTTCGCGTGGCTCACCGTTAAAAGAGAGCCCTTGTGGCCCGGCACGGAACCTTTTACGATCAGAAGATTTTTCTCAGGGTCTACGCCTACGAGCTTTAAGTTCTGGATGGTCCTTTTTACGTTGCCCATATGGCCCGGCAGGGTTTTTCCTTTATGCACCCTTGACGGATAAGAACTGGCTCCTATTGAGCCTGGCGCACGGTGAAACATTGACCCGTGCGAACCGTCCCCGCCGCGCCAATGCCATCGTTTTACGCCGCCCTGGAACCCTTTGCCTATTGTTGTGCCGGAAACATCGATATAATCCCCGTTTTTGAATATATTCACGTTTAACGCGTCCCCAACCTTATACCCCGCTCCGTTAGCAAGCCGTATTTCCCTTACAACTTTCTTGGGGGTTATCTTCAACTTGTCAAACCACCCTTTTTCCGGTTTTTTGACTTGCTTTGGCTTTTTTTCGCCATAGCCAAGTACGACCGCGCTATACCCATCCTTATCAACCGTTTTGATTCCGAGGATATAACAAGGACCTGCCTCGATGATAGTGACGGGGATAAAATACCCCTCTTCATCGAAGACGTTTGTCATTCCTATCTTTTTCCCCAGTATGCTGGCCATTTTAACCTATTGAATTAGAGTGCCGCTAAGTGCCGCAGATTCCAAACTTCCGCGCATCCTTTCCCGCGCCGCGCATTACTTGATTTCGACGTTAACGCCGGCCGGTAAATCGAGTTTTCGCAAGGCGTCTATAGTTTTAGCCGTCGGGTTTATTATCTCAAGAAGCCGCTTGTGTGTTTTAATCTGAAATTGCTCTCTCGATTTTTTGTCGATATGAGGAGACCGCAATACCGTAAAAACTTCCCTTTTTGTGGGGAGAGGCACGGCGCCAGACACCAAACCCCCTGTCTTTTTGACCGTTTCAACAATCTCCTCGCAGGACAAATCAAGGATACGATGGTCATAGGCCTTTAGCTTTATCCGTATCTTTACCGATCCATCCTGCTTATCCGGCTTCGCCTTTGCTGTTTTTGCCGTCATGGTCTTTCCTTTTGCAACCTGTACTTTTTAACCCAATGCACTTTTATTCTATGATATCCGTGATTACGCCGGCTCCGACAGTGTGCCCGCCTTCGCGTATCGCGAATCTTAAACC
>JAFGLX010000074.1 GCA_016927795.1 Candidatus Omnitrophota bacterium | reverse complement strand
GGGGCTGTTCTATTCCGACCTGAAACAATACAAGAGGGCCACGCGGGTTTTTTTGCGTTTTGTCAAAAGATTCCGCCAAAACCCTAAAAGCCAGGAAGCCTATTTTCTTCTTGGGTATAATCTGCAGTTATCGGGAAAATATGATAAAGCGCTTGAGTATTACGGTAAGATAGCCTCGGATGATACAGGCGGAAAACTTTTTTATGCGGCTTTGAAAAATACTGTATTGATATACCTGAATAACGGTAACGAAGATAAGGCCGAAGAGACGCTTATGAGGATAATAACGGATTTTGAGAAAAATGATTTGGAAACAGGAACCTACATATGGCTTGCAGAACGTTATCTTAACAAAAAAAGATTTAAGGATGTTTTGAACGTTATTGAAAAAGCGGAGGCGAATAACGGCCTATCCCAAAAGGCGGGAGAAATAGCGTATTTAAAGGCCGAATCCGAGAGAGAACTCGGGAATTTAACCGAGGCGGACAAACTTTACGATGTCGTTTTGAGCTCCCAAGACGGAGACGGATATTACGCGGCCTCACATATAGGTAAGGGACTTTGCTTCGTTGAAACCGGTGATTTTGAAAAAGCAAAAAAAGAGTTTGAAGCAGCTATCGAGACAAGCCCCGAAGATAACGCAATCACCATTAAGGCGCGGTTTGAAATGGCGAACGCCGAAAGCCTTTCGGGGCACATTGAGGAGGCGGGCAAGCTGTACATGCTCGTCGATATCTTATATAGCGACAACTACTATTGCCCGGAGTCCCTGCTGAGAGCGGGTAAGCTTTTTGAAAAAATGGGAAGAAAGAAGGAAGCTGTCGCCCTCTATGAGGAGATAATAAATAAATATAGCAAAACGCATGCAGCCCGGGAGGCCGAAGAGAGGATTAGCAATTTAGCGGGATGAATACCAAAAGAAGTCTTTTATACGCGTTAGCAATTTCATTGGCAGCGCATCTTCTATTTTTTGTGTATACTAACTTTGTAAAGTTGCCCGGCATTTACGCCACGATGACAGATTCCGAACGCATGTTCAACATAAAGAGTCTCAAGAAGGAAATACCGCAGGAGAAGCCCCCGGTGAAAAGAGGCACAAGTTACGTGAAAACGCTAAAATTTGAAAACCCGGTTTATTCCGCTTCTATAAGCTCCCCGATGGAAAAGGGTGAAAAAAATCCACCCCCGCGCATGATACCGGAGGAGACAGCCGTGTCTCGGGCTGTTCCGGCGGGAGAGGCGCTGGATAAGTTTGTTAATCCCGAGGTTAAAGAAAGAGGTTACAGCGAAGAAAAAGAGAGAAAAACGGTTGATGCTTCCGCCAGGACGCCTGTGGAGGAGAATTTAGTAACCCCAGATAGTATTATGGGTAACCCCAGGCCATCCCGGGATTTTCTTGACGAAATGCCAGGCTTCACTCCTAAAATAACGGGCGGTTTTTTAGATGATGTAAAGCACAGGATAATGTCAAAATTTACGAAGGGATACATCCCCGCGGTTAAAAAAAGGACGAAGCTTGCCAATCTCGAAGAATATCTTTTGTGTAACCTGTCCACATACCGGGACCCAAGAGACGGTGAGAAATATTTCAGGCTCAGCATAAGAACGGGCAAAGACGCGGAGAAGTTGCCGGTATTCCCTAAAGAAATAATCTTTATGATAGATTGCTCATTGAGTATGGAACGCGAAAATCTGAGGGAATTCAGCAAAGGACTGCGGTATTGCCTCAGGGATTTGGGGAACGAAGACTATTTTAATATGATGGCTTTTAGCGAGGATAAATCATGGTTTCGCAGCCGTTCTGCCACCTCTGGCGGGACGAACGCGAATGACGCCCTGCATTTTGTGGGTGCGCTTACCGCCAGGGGAAAAACGAACATGTATGAGGCGCTCCAGGATGTAGTAAAAACCAGAAATACCGTAACCCCGTCTTATATAGTGCTTTTTACCGACGGACGCCTGACGCGCGGGGTTACCGATCCCGTAGAAATTATAAGCAGAATTTCCGATATGAACAGGGGAAGGAAATCCATCTTTACTCTGGGGGAAGGCGAGGAACTCAACAGATACCTTATCGATTTTATATCGTATAAAAACAGGGGATGGACCGAGTACGCGCCGCATACCGAATTGGTGGAGAAGCAGATTTTGCGCTTGTACGAAAAAATAAAAAATCCTATGCTTCTAAATTTAAGATACCGCATACGCGGTGCCGATACAACCAATATGTTTCCCAAGGCGCTGCCCGATTTTTTTAAGAATACCGAATTTACGCTGTTTGGCAGATATTCGAATGAAGACAAATTCCTGCTGCAACTTTTAGGGGAATCCCCCAGCGGCGAGACCAACGAATTTATAGTGGCCGGCTCGTTTAAAGATGCGCAGAAAGGCGATAGGGATATAGCCCGCGACTGGGCCTTTAACAAAATTTATTACCTTATAAGCCTGCTCGAATACGGAAAAGATAGCAAAGAAATCACAAAAGAGATAAATTTGCTGTGCGGCAAATTTGGCATAGAGACGCCTTATTCGGGGGCAATCTGGGTAAAGGCGAGGAAAGAGTAACTTTAACTGTAAAAAAAGGAGATGAACGATGGGACTTACAAACTTAATCACGCTTACGGTTTTTGCATTGTTCTGTTTTTTGTCGGCACTTGTTATGATTGTTAGGCTTGCGCTTCGCGTTCCTCCGCGGAAATCCGCGGTTATTCCGGAATCCGAACTCAGGAAAATGCGCGAGGACGGTTCTAAAAAAGACACGCTCTTATTGAATTCATATAGGGAAATCAAGCGCCTTAACGCAGAATTGGAGAACATGAAGTCGGAACTGGAAAACAGTAAACTGGAGGCACGCGTAAGCGGGGAAGAGGCCCGGCACGCGCAGGCAAAGCTGCAGGAATTTATGGCGGAAGCCAGGAAAAAACAAGAAGAGGAAAACAAAGACTTTGATAACGGCAACATAAGGTTACAGGGGCGCTTTCAAAATATACAGGACGACCCTATACAGTAAAAGCCACAGCGCTTTTACGAGGGCATAACCCATGGAACGCAGGAAGGAACCCAGGCGAGATAGCGGTGTTTCGATGACCATAACCCCTTCGGAAGGGAGCACGATCCGGATGCTCGTGGACGCGGAAAATATTACCGAAGACGGAATGAAAGTTGCGATTCCGCGCATGCTTATTCCGGAAAACGACGTTCTAATAGAATTGAACCTGCCGAATTGCCCTTACGAGATGAAATGGACAGGGCAGGTAAGGTGGAGCAACCCTCAAAAAGACCACCCGGGTATTTATGAATGTGGAATTAAATTTTTAATTTTCAGCAAAAAAGACAAAGAATTCCTGAAAGAGTATATCTCGGCCATAATAAAAGAAGTTCCGGCCAAACTCCAAAAAAATCCGCCCAAATCGGGAATTACTTCCGGCGGAAGGGAAGAAGCACGGCCCGCGGCGAACCCATTTCCAAACATATCCCACGACTGGCATATCCTTATCGCTGTTATAGTAGGCAGCGGGATATTCGCCATCATAACGTTATATATCCTGCAAAAACTTGTTTCCAGATTGGGCATACCGGGCATTCACTATTAGGCTTTCAGGGTTTGGATGCGTAGCGTATGTTGATGTAATTATTGGAAGAGACAAACGTTTCCTTGGATTGCCTTATTATAATAGATACGGAGTTACCCTCTATCCTATAGGCCTCATAAGGCAGTATTCCAAGACCCGTCCATATTATTACCGAATTAGGTAAGGGCGTTTTTTCAAGGTGCGTAGTTACTATGTATAAATCGCTTTTGTTCGTTTTGCCCCAGACAGCTCTATTATCGACATTTTCGGGATTTATGCTTTCCAGCATAAATCCCAGGTCTTGCTTTTCTTTTTCCGGTGTTTCTGTTTCAGAACGTACTATTTTTTCAAGACTCGCCAATTTGACCTTTAAGGCGGTCTGCTCACTTTTTATTTTGCCCATCTCGTTTTGCAACTGCTCAAGATCCGCGCGACCACTGCCGGAAGCGGCCGACCTCTCCTGTGAGCAGCCGCTCAGGAAAAACATAAAAAGCGGCCAAAAGGACAATGCTGCAACCATACCTATTATGCGCACAGGTTTCATGGAACCATTATACTCCAAAAATATGTCGGTGTCGAAAGTTTTCTTACACGCTTTTTTATAAGGTTACTGCGATTTCTGCTCATAAAATGTGCAATATAGATTACAACGATTGAAGTCCTTTAAATCTAAAGGTTAAGGTTCCCTCCCCGCGCGCGCGGGGGGGATTCCAGGAAGATTGCAGCGATTACCGAAATGATAATCGCTGCAATCTATATTAATCGCTGTAATAATTTTATACTGTAAGTAGTACATAAGTATGTCTTTTTTTGATTTTATTTTTCGTGCATTCGAAGTATAATGTAAAAATATGGGAAAAAGCGAAATAATAATAGCGTGTAAATGTGCTCCAGAGGCGCGCATATTCAAAGATATAAAAAAAGCCGGACTTGGCGCAGTTGAGCTATATCTTTCCGAGGAAATAATGCGTGACCCACATAATATAGCGGTTCTTTGCGGGGATTTTCCATTCAGCTACGCCATACACGCCCCTAATGACTGTTTCATTCCCCAGGAAGTGGCGGAGCTTGCCGCCAGGTTGTCCAGCGGCATAGTCGTCTTTCACGATATATACTGGGAAGACGAATGGAAAGAAATTATAGACGTTTTTAAGAGCGTAAATGTAAAACTCTGCATAGAGAACGTATCGTGCGTTCACGAACCCTTAAGATTCATACGAAGGTACAAATTGGCCAGGTGCCTTGACCTGGAGCACTTGCAGCTTGAGTGCGGCGGCATATATGAGGAGGAATTTATTCCAGTTATCAAATGCGCCTCTCATATTCACCTTACAGGATATTTTCACGGGTCGGACTTATGGCATACACACATTCAGCACTCGCCGGAACATGGAAGATTCATGCTGAATTTGTTGCGAAATTCTGGGTACTCCGGATTTGTGGTGTCAGAGGCAAAGGTGTCTCTACAAACTTATGAAGAGTTCAGGAATTTGAAGGATTTTTTTGAGAGCTGGGAAAAGGAGATGGGATAGAGCCGCGAACTAAGGCGCAGTCACTTTGAAAATCGGATTTAAGCATAAATGCGTCCAACCGGGAGCAAACGGATGCTTTACCACCGAAGATCATTATTTAACATTGGAGTAAGCCGGATATGGCATTACGTCTCGGGCATATTTTTTTTGTTATTTTTGTATAACCCGGCCGACAGTTTGCTTTTGCCGCGTGAAGCAGCGGCTGAAGAGTCCGTGATAGAGACGGTAGAGAAGGTGATTCAGTCGGTCGTTGCCATTAAAGCCGAGGGGGCCATGGTGGCCGCATCCGGTGGGTTTGCTTTTAAAAATAAAGGAAGGATATTTATAGGGAAGAAAGCCAGGGCCGTCAAGTTTTCGAGGGTAGGCGCAGGCGTTATTATAAATTCGGGAGGGTTTTTGGTCGCAAATGCGCATACGGTTAAAGACGCTTCCAGGATAAACGTTACGCTCTACGATAATTCTACCTATAAGGCCAAGGTGGTTTGGATGGCGGAAGATGATGACGTCGCATTTATAAGCATTTCACGCGGCGCGTCCTTACCTTTTATCAGATTCTGTGACGTTGTGGAGATAAAACTCGGAACCGCAGCGTATGCCGTTCTGCCATCCGGCATTTTAAAAGGCCGCATAGCGCAGGGTAAGGTTACCGGCATAGGAAAACGCGCCGACGCGAAAGATTCAAAAAAACCCTTAACGGATTTGCTCCGGATAAACATAAGCATGCATAAGGGAAATAGCGGTGTACCGTTTGTGGATAAAAAAGGCAGACTTTTGGGCATACTGACGGCAGGCGAGACAAAAAGACCTTATCAAAGTTATGCAATACCTTCCGAAAGAATAGCGAAGTATTATAGGGATTATTTAAAAAGTAGCGTTGATTCGGGTAACGAGAAGAAAGACAAAACATATTTTTAAGGAAAGGGAAATGTAATGATGCAGAATATAGCGTTTTTAGCGGCTGTAATATTACCTTTATGGAACATACCGCTTATGGCAAGAATAATAAAAAGAAAATCTTCCGAGGACGTAAGTATTCTTTGGGCAGTTGGTGTATGGACATGTTTTGCCTTAATGGCCCCCAGCGCTTTCTTTTCTCCCGACCGCGTTTGGCGGGCATTTAGTATAGTGAATTTCATACTTTTTACGGCCGTTGTTATTGTAGTGCTTGCATACCGGGTGAAAGACGGCAAGAAAGGCGGTGACGTATGAGCCGGGTTAGGAAAAGCGTTTTGGCCCTGTTAAGCTTTACGATTTTTATATCGGCAGCCTTCGCCGCTTTTTCAGAGGTAAATACAAAAGCTACCGGTTACGACTGGGTCAAGTACTCCAAAAATGAAAAAGAGTCCTATGCCAGGCTGATTTACCGGACACTTAAAGTGGGCAAAAAGACCGACGTCGCTCCATTTATAAGGCTTCTCGATGAGTTCTATTCTTCGCTGGAAAAAAAATACCCCTATCCGGACCCCGAGAAGGATAGGTTTTATAAGGAGTCATGCATAAACATAATCGGGAGCATTATGCACGCAGCCGAAAATCAAAACAATCGCAATCGACAAAAGTAAGGTTAATATACCGCTCCGTTTAAAGAGTTATCCCAAGGCTAAACTTTAAAAAATAAAATCGCGCTAAATAAAATCAATACCCTGCCCAAT
>JAFGLX010000073.1 GCA_016927795.1 Candidatus Omnitrophota bacterium | reverse complement strand
TGGCGGGCGCCGTTTAATACGGCAACCAAGGAATTGCTTACCCCGAGCCCCAAATCATTATGGCAGTGAACGCTTATTGTGGCTTTGTGTATATTAGGCACGTTTGTCATTATATATTTTATAAGCGAGCCAAATTCATACGGCGTGGCATAACCAACGGTATCCGGTATATTAACGGTCGTCGCGCCGGCGTCTATAACGGCCTCCAACACCTTACACAAGAAGTTCCTGTCTGTTCTGGAAGCGTCTTCCGGAGAAAATTCTATGTCACTTATTTTATTTTTTGCGTATTTAACCGCCCATACGGACGCTTTAAGAATTTCGTCTTCGGCTTTTTTCAATTTATAACGCATATGTATTTCGGATGTAGCCAAAAACACGTGTACTCGCGGATTTCTGGCGTATTTTACCGCGTTGTAGGCAGCGTCAATATCGGCCTTAATCGCGCGCGCCAGCGCGCATACGCCTATCCTTTTCACGTTTTTGGCGACCGATTTAACGCCCTCGAAGTCGCCGGGGCTCGAAATAGGGAATCCTGCCTCTATTATATCTACCCCGAGAACTTCAAGCTGTTTTGCTATTTCCAATTTCTCTTTGTTATTTAGGCTTGCGCCCGGGGACTGCTCACCGTCCCTCAGTGTGGTATCGAATATTATTATGTTATTCATTTTTTTTCTTTTCCCCGCCTTCGCCAGGCAGAACCTCACCGAAGCTATGCTCCGGCGGGTCAAATTCGGTTATAGGCTTACTTCGGCCGTTATGGCCTCCGTAAGTCTAAACCTCATTTGACATCCACGGCATCATTTTTCGAAGCCTCCTCCCCACCTCTTCTATGGGATGAGCATCTTCGGCTTTAGAAAGCTTATTGAAATTAGGCCTTCCTTTCCTGTTTTCCTCTATCCACTCTTTGGCAAATTTACCCGATTGCACTTCCTTAAGGATTTCCTGCATGATTTTTCTTGTCTCTTTTGTTATAATCCTTTTTCCTCTTGTGAGGTCGCCGTATTCGGCTGTATCAGAAACCCTTTTACGCATGCCTTGTATGCCTACTTTATAAATAAGGTCGGTTATGAGTTTCAGCTCGTGCAGGCACTCAAAATAAGCTATCTCCGGCTGATAACCGCTTTCCACCAAAGTATCGAAACCGGCTTTTATGAGCTCGCTTACGCCTCCGCAAAGCACGGTCTGTTCCCCGAATAGATCCGTTTCCGTCTCCTCCTTGAAAGTTGTCTCTATAACGCCGGCTCTGGTACCGCCTATCGCTTTCGCGTATGCCAGCGCGACTTTCAAGGCGTTACCTGTGGCGTTCTGGAATATCGCCACAAGGCATGGAACGCCCTTGCCTTCCTGGTATTGCTGTCTTACAAGCGCGCCGGGCCCTTTAGGCGCCACCATAATAACATCGATATCCTTGGAAGGGACGATCTCTTTGAAATGTATATTAAATCCGTGTGAAAATACAAGCGCTTTACCCGGCTTAAGGTGCGGCTCTATATTGTCCTTGTATACCTTCGCCTGGACATGGTCCTGAGTAAGAACCTGTATTATATCAGACGATTTCGCCGCCTCACCCGCGGGCACCGGTGAAAAACCGTCTTTTAAGGCATTTTTATAATTTTCCGTATCTTTTAATTCGCTCACTATAACGTCAATACCTGAATCCCTCAAATTCAGCGCCTGGCCTCTTCCTTGTATACCATAACCTATTATTGCTATCTTTTTATTCTTTATAGTATCCAGCGTAGTGTCACTATCGTGATAAACCTTTGCCATTTTTATAACCTCCTTCTTTTAACTAGGGTGTGTCGGCATATAGCTATCTTTATTTACAGCTGTCCCGCTATTTTCCGTCGGCCTGAATCGCTATCCTGCCTGTACGCACTATTTCTATTATTCCGAACGGACGTAATAATTCCAGAGTCGCGTTTATTTTTTTTGTATCGCCCACCTCTTCTATGGTTAAGGTCTCCCTGCCAATATCTATGACTTTTGCCGCAAGGCTATCCGCCGTCTGAATCACTTTATCTCTTGTCCTAGGATCGAGTTTGACTTTTATTAAAACAAGTTCTCTGTCTATGCAGTCTTTCTCTGTAAGGTCTATAACCTTAACAACATCTACCAGTTTGTTTAGTTGTTTCTTGATTTGTTCCAATATTCTTTCGTCCGCGTCTACAACCATCGTTATCCTGGACATGGTAGGATCCTCTGTCTCCGCCACCGCAAGAGAATCTATATTAAATCCCCTTGCGCTGAAAAGGCCCGATACTCTTGCAAGAACCCCGAATTTGTTTTCTACAAGCACGGCTAAAGTAAATTTATGCATTGTTTTTCCTCTCTCGAACCGCAACTATAAACCCGCGCTCAAGTCGTGCCTGGTCATAATTGCCGGCGTTACAACCCGGGGCGCGTATCATCGTGCGCGGTTTTACTCTCTATGCCATCCCGCCTATCATGCGGTTAATAGCTTCGCCGGCGGGCACCATAGGCATAACGTTTTCTTCCTCTTCGACTCTAAAATCGATTAGAACGGTATTGTCTTCTTTTATAGCTCTTTCTATGGCATTCCTTACGTCCTTTTTGTCGGTTACGCGTATCCCGCAGGCGCCGTAACTTTCCGCAACCTTGACTAAATCCGGGCAATTACACGTATTCATGTACGTATGTGAATATCTCCTATTGTAAAATAGTTGCTGCCATTGTCTTACCATTCCTAAATAACAATTATTTAAAACCGCTATTTTTACGTTGATCTTGTTAAGAACCGAGGTGGCCAATTCTTGTATATTCATCTGTATCGACCCATCGCCGGCTATGTCAAAAACCACCTTATCGGGCCTGCCGACTTTAGCCCCTATCGCAGCGGGAAAACCATATCCCATGGTCCCGAGACCACCGCTTGTAAGAAAAGTCCTCGGCTTGTCATAATTGTAATATTGGGCGGCCCACATCTGATTCTGCCCTACTTCTGTCGTTATAACGGCTTCCCCTTTTGTCGCTTTATAGATTTCTTCTATCACATATTGAGGTCTTAATTTATCGTCGTTTTTATACTGTAGCGGCGCCTTTTTCCTCCAGTCATCTATTTTTTTAAGCCAGCTGTCGATGTCGGGTCTTTTTTTGACGGTTTTATTAAGCTCCTGTAACACATTTTTGGCGTCACCTATGCAGGGTATGTCTACCGTGACATTCTTGCTCACGCTCGATGGGTCTATATCTATATGAGCTATTTTTGCATGGGGAGCAAACTCGTCAAGTTTTCCCGTAACCCTATCGTCGAATCTGGCTCCCACGGCGATTATTAAATCCGCCTCCTGTATAGCGTGATTCGCGTAGACCGTACCGTGCATGCCAAGCATACCCAGATAAAATCTGTCCGTTCCCGGAAAAGCACCCATAGCCATAAGCGTGGTGGTAACGGGTATATGAGTTTTTTTCACAAGTTCAATAAGTTCATGGCTGGCGCCTGAGATTATAACGCCTCCGCCTACATATAGAACCGGCTTTTTGCTGCTTTCTATCGCTTTCGCTATCCTTTTTATCTGACCTTTGTGGCCTTCCAAAACGGGTTTATAACTTCGCAAATCAACGGTTTTAGGATACCTGAACTCGCAGGACGCCTGTTGTACATCAACGGGTAAATCTATAACAACCGGCCCTGGCCTTCCGGTACAAGCGATATGGAAAGCTTCCTTCACAGTATTCGCCAATTCCCTTACATCCTTAACAAGAAAATTGTGCTTTGATATAGACCTTGTGATACCGGTAACATCCGCCTCCTGAAAAGCATCGTTCCCTATAACAAATGTCTTTACCTGTCCTGTAATCGCAATCATAGGGATAGAGTCCATGTAAGCGGTGGCTATTCCTGTAACGAGGTTTGTTGCCCCTGGCCCTGAAGTAGCAACGCACACACCCGCTTCGCCTGTAGCGCGGGCGTATCCGTCAGCGGCGTGCGCCGCTCCCTGCTCATGCCTTGTCAATATGAAACGGGGTTCTTTGACATCGTATAATTTGTCAAAAAAAGGCAATACATTTCCGCCCGGATAACCGAATATCACCCTTACCTTTTCACGCTTTAACGATTCTAAAAGTATTTCCGCCCCTGTGATTTTCATCATAAAACTCCGTATTGTTAACCCGCTTACCGGATAACCAATTAATCCAGCACAGCCCCCTGGCTGGCCGAGCTTACCATGTTAGCGTAGCGCGCAAGATACCCCTCTTTTATCTTAGGTTCCGGCCGGGTCCATGAAGATAGCCTCTGTTTTATCTCTGTCTGGCTTAATTTTACTTCTATCAACCGCTTATCAAGGTCTATTACCACCTCGTCTCCTTCTTTTATGACAGAAATAGGCCCGCCGACTGCAGCTTCCGGCGAAATATGCCCGACACTTATTCCGCGCGTTCCTCCGGAAAATCTTCCGTCGGTAATAAGGGCTACATCCTCGCCTAATCCCATACCAGCTATAGCAGAGGTTGGACCCAGCATTTCCCTCATTCCGGGGCCACCGCGAGGGCCCTCATAACGAATGACAACACAACCGCCTTTCTTAATTTTTTTGTCCAGGATGGCTGACATGGCGATTTCCTCGGAATCAAAAACCCTTGCCGTTCCTTTGAATCTAAAGTTTTTCCTGCTTATAGCAGACTGCTTAACAACCGCGCCATCCGGAGCAATGTTACCTTTGAGTATAAATATTCCGCCTTCGTCATGATAGGGTTTGTTCAACGCCCTTATGACATCCTCGTTAAAAATATTGGCTTCGGCGGCTATTTGGCTTATGCTTTTGTCACTCAAAGTCTGTACGTTATTAAGCACCTGCCTCATACGTTTCATAACGGCTGGTATCCCGCCGGCGTATTCAAGGTCTTCCATGAAATAGTCGCCTCCAGGCCTTAAGTTAGTAATATGCGGGGTTTTCCTGCTAATCTTATCGAAAAGTTCGAGTTCAAGTTTAACACCGGCTTCTTTTGCTATCGCCATAAGATGTAAAACCGTGTTAGTAGACCCGCCGAGCGCCATATCCATTTTTATAGCATTCTCGAAAGCCTTCTCCGTCATTATTGTCCGGGGCAGTATATTTCTCCTGACGATATTTACGATTTTTACTCCCGACTCATAGGATATCCTGTCTTTTTTGGCCGAGCCTGCCAGCGCCGTTCCGCATCCGGGAAGACTCATGCCCAGGGTCTCCGTAAGACACGACATTGAATTGGCTGTATAAAGTCCCTGACAGGAACCTTGACTGGGACAGGCGCAAAGTTCCACGGCCTCAAATTCATCTTTACTGATTTTCCCGTTTTTAAATCCGCCGACCGCCTCGAACGTATCCCTTACAAGACTTAGGCGCTTTCCGGCGTAATTTCCAGAAATCATGGGCCCCGCAGTTACGACAATCGAAGGTATGTTAAGTCTTGCTATCGCCATAAGCATGCCGGGGGTGATTTTATCACAGTTTGTAAGGCATAAAAGTCCGTCCAGTTGATGT
The DNA here is from genome assembly GCA_016927795.1 of Candidatus Omnitrophota bacterium. Taxonomy (GTDB): domain Bacteria; phylum Omnitrophota; class Gorgyraeia; order JABMRN01; family RBG-13-46-9; genus JAFGLX01. The sequence continues at coordinate 7,974 of JAFGLX010000073.1, read as the reverse complement.
GCCGTACAGATTGACTCTATCATATCCGCTATTAACTCGCGCGAAGGAAGAGAATATTTCATTCCTGTATGGCCCATGGCTATGCCGTCACATATGCCGGGTATGCCGAATATAAACGGTACCCCGCCTCCGGCGGCTACGCCGCGTTCGGTAAAGCGCTCTAACCTTCTCATGCCGACATGACCCGGTATGAGGTCAGTAAAACTGGATGCTATGCCTATGAACGGTTTATTCATTACAGAAGACGAAATACCGGTTCCATAGAGAAGCGCCCTGTTGGGCATGCGTTCCAGACCTTTTTTGACCCTGTCGCTTTTCATTTTAACTCCTTTTACAGATAACACTCCCCCAATAGCCGTGTTAACCAAGCACGCCTATGTCTAAACGTAACAGGCTAATAGGGTGTATATTAGTAATATGATATACTCCATTTATAGGTTATATAGTATACAGTATAGGCTGAAAGTTTGTCAATAGCTTTACCCCGTTCCAAATGCATGTGTCGCTTACGCGCCCTTAAATATAGAGTTACCAAAGGCAACACAACAGTTTTTCGTTTTGCGTTTTTAGCTTTTAACTTCTTTGTAGAAACTGCCTGAGGGCAGTCGGACAGATAGGCGTATTATAGTTGGGGTATTGTTTTATTGAAGGATGCCGAAAGATTTGTTATGCAACGGGCGTTGATTTAATGTTTTTCTTTACGAATTTTGATATGAGGCTTTCATCCTCATCACTCATAGCCAAAAACTGATTTCCGATTTCATAGGTTGCGCCTGTAGGCTGTTTTCTTATCCATGCGATTTTCGATATTGTCTTCACGGGTTTAGAGTGCATGGGTAATTTTATCTCAAGAACGAGATGGCTTGCCAGCGAAAGGAACCTGTCTATCACGAATCTTGTTCCGCCTTCGCTTATGTTTTTGGTAAGTGTGCCCTTGGTCAAATAGGTATTGCCGCTTAGCTCTTTATATCTAAGCGGTAAAGACGCCTCAAGCCGCGGAAATTTACGTTTTTCGTCGAGGTTATTCATAATTTTATATTCTTACTTTTTTGTTACCGTTTATTTGAAAAATTTCTCTTCATACACAGGATAAATAATACCATAAAATACGGACTATTGTGTCACAGAAATGTAATTTCTTTGTTGCTACTTAGTCGCACCCCAATCCCTTCATCCTGCATGCTCTATACTGCATACTCCCATTATGCCTTGCTGCCTATCACCTGTATCCTAATTCTGTTTACCTCATTTGAATATTCTATATCAAACGGCTTAATCGGTTCAAATACAAATGCCCGCGGACGACCGCTCGGGTCAGGTGTTATTTTTATATACGCCTGATCTAACTCCGAAGGTCTCTTGCCGGAGTTAAGCCTCATGGCCAGAAGATACATCTCTGGCAATCCCGTGTCAGTGGTAAGGTTCAGGTTTTTGGCATTTACGCCTATCAATAATGCCCTGTCTTCCGGTTTTTCGCCTTTTAATTTATTAAACTCGTCTGATTTCAGAATAGACTGGCTGCCTAATACGATGATGTTAGTGAAACTGGTTTTTGTCTTTTTTTGCTCTTTCTGAATCTCAACAGCGACTTCGTCGCCTTCGCCTCTTTCGAATATAATATTGTCAAGGCCTCTTCGTCTTAACTTCTCTAAAAGCCGTCCAATTGCGTTTATAACGGGCTGAATGCTACCCTTATTCGGTATCCAGCTTTCATCAAGGCCAAGTATAATGTATTGTCCGTTTTCTTTGGCAGTTAACGCCATGTCAATAAGAGTATCCCTAAAATCTACGGCTATTTTGCGTTCACGTTCTAGGTCGGGAACCACCTTCGATCCCGGGACGGCGGCTGTCGGCGGTTCATCTCCTTCAACACTACTGTTTGATTCTATTGCTGCCTGTGATTTATCAAGCAGTTCGACATGTTCCACCTCGCTTACCACCTTGCCCACAACGATATCCATGATTATTTTATCCATATACCTAATTTTGTCTGCCAGCTCCATATCACCCGATGAGACAGCTCCATTCCAAAATCGTTCTCTTATCTCCTCTAATCGTTCAGCTACCGCGTTACAACGCAGACTAATATTCTCATAATCGGTCTTTAGTCTTGTAATAAATATATCGATGAAAAAAAACCATTCCGTAATGCCAAATGTTCCTGATTCGAATTTTTCGACAAGTTCCCGCATGCCTGTTTTCGAAGCCAACGATATTGTTATTTCTATTTCACGCTCGGTGGGTTCATCGCTTCTTCTAATTCGCTCGGATTCGCCGGACTGCGGGTTCACGTTATCCAGTTCGGGTCTCTCGCCCTTTGGCCCTTCCGGCGATATATAAAACTTCAGACCGAATGGCCGTCGGGATTCGAAAGCTTCCGCCTCTTGCATCGCCGCCTCCGGGCCTACAAGCTCGTCCTTAAATACTCTGTGTAGCGGGTTGCGCGCTAAGAGGTGCTTAAGGCTTATATTATCCGTATCCGCGTTACCCAAAATCGGTAGTTCGATTTTTTTAGCCGTAATGGACCTTTTAATAATTTTCGTAAAAAAAGTGCGCCCCTCGCCAAGCATACCTATATCCACATCGCCAAAACCTGCTTTCGCCAATTCGTCTTTAAACCTCTCATCTGTCCAGTAGTCTTCATTCCACGTTCTGTTTTCCGCAACCTTTACATAGTTACCATTATCATATTTATATAGGCCGTCCAGAAAGTCTATTATTAATATTCGTCCGCCGGGCTTTAGAACCCTACGACATTCACCGAGAACCTTTTGCCTGATTGATGCGGGTAAAAATCGAAATACATATGTTATGGTAACTATATCGAATTCGCCTTCGGCAAAAGGTAACGATTCGGCATTGGCGACCAGGAAATCTACATTTTTATAATCGCCTTGTCGCGCCATATCTCTGGCTAAATCTATCGATTTTCTATTTGGGTCAACCGCTGTTACATGTAAAGCACCGTATAACGACGCGCAAATCGCAGTCCAGCCTACTCCTGTTCCTACGTCTAATACTTTCCTGCCGGTTATAAATTCCTCGAATCTCCTAAATTCAGACTCATCATAGGAAGCTAAGTTTTCCCAGAATATGTAAGGTTTGCGTCGCAATTTTTCCAAAAATGCTGTTGGAAACGCGCCTATTGGCCCTTCGGGCGCAATCCCAACTTCTTCCTCTATTGCTACACCCCTTCCGACCCCTGGGGTCGCCGGCTGTTCCAATGATTTTTCAAGCATGTACAAACCGCACATCAGGGAACTGAAATAAAGATTTTCTTCTGAAAGTTCCATAAAGTCGACGTCGAACTGTAAAGTGCGTAAGCCCTCGTCAAATTTTGTGTCATTCATGCATTCTTCAAGCATCTTGGTAAAATTTTCGCCTAGCGGTAATGTCTCATGGAAATATCCAGTTAGAAAAGAACTGATGTTTTCCCTTGTGCGCGGTAGGTCTCTTAAAACCATCGCGATGTCCAAAAACCTGAACGCTGCCCGTGCACGAAGTGAATGTTTGGCGGTAATGGGAGTAGTGGTACACAGGTCTCTCAAAACTACCCCATATTTTTCTCCGACTTTTCTCAAACCGATATTCCCTAAGTGCGCGTAGTTGTGACAGTATCCCATGTCATTGTACGCACGCAGTGTCCTGCCGAGCTCCTTAAGGACCTCTTCTTTTTTCTCATTCAAATCCAAAAATCCGGATTCCAGTATAAATCCCGGTATAAACTCAAACGCATCGTACTGAACCGGAAATAACCTACCTTTAGTAGTGGTTATGCGGACATCGTTGTTTTCCATACCGGCTATAAGATAACCTGTATCTTCACCGTTAAATTTAAAATCTGAATATTTACCTATGCCTATCGCAAGATCGGTTTCGACGACGGAGCCGCGACATTTTTCCATAGCGGCAACCTCCGACTCGGCTTGCTTATAAAACAGGGTGCCGTTGGGGCGGGCGGGCGGCGCAATAACCCGCAGGTTCCCGCCCATCTCTACCGCAAGCGGCCTATCCACAAAACCAAAGCCATCTGTATATGGCCTGACCTCTACGAAATTACCGCCGTCCGACGTGTCTCCATTCACGGCGGCCCAGGGCCGGACACCCTTGAACCTTAAAACTGCTACCTTTCTGTCCTTGATTGTAACCGGTTTTTTCAGTGTAAAATACACGGTTTCGCCGTCAGGATTTCTGGATGATTTGAAATACTCTTCATAATGTACAATACGGATTCTGCCACCTGTTACTTCGCTTAGCTCTAGAAGGCGTTTTTCGTCTGCCGTTAAGATCCCCTCAATGAGAGAGCGGTCTTCCGGGTCCAGGTCCGGGTGCGACAGGAAATCTTTTCGAATACGTAAAGTCGATCCGCGCGCGCCACCGGTCTTATCCTCGATTGCTACATTTTCAAGATTAGCTATAAAATTTGCGTATGGCACAACCGCGTCGAACCCCTCCAACGCTTCGTTACCCAACTCATCCAATACAGCACGGCAGGTCGAGGTGTGTTCAGGCTCGGTTCTCGCCATTTCGGCCAGGGCATCGATAAACTCACTAAAAAGATAGGCTTTCCTTTCTATACTTTCCGCTGCGAGGCCTGCAATGCGGATTATTTCAGCGGGTTGTTCGTTTTTCCCAAGAGAGGAAACGGCGCGAATAAGGTCCTGAATCATCGGGACCGGGTATCCTCCGCCCTCTGGTGGAAAAGGTTTCTTTGCTTGCCCGGTTACCGACTGGTCTATCCAGCCCTTATAAAACTCCTTTGCGTCTTTTGAATTCTTTTTTAAGATAACCATCTTTTCACCGTGTTGTTTTGCAATAAGCCTTTTTAATTCTTTGCCTCCGGCCTCCGGGTATACGTCCAGGACATAGCGTTCCGTTTCGACCCACCAATGGAACCCATTCGTCATGACATGCGCTTTTATGCCTTTCTCGATTAATTTTTGCGTTATGAATGCCGAGCACCTTTTACAATCACCGCCTTCCCCCCACGCTTCTTTTGTTTCTACCATAAGTCTTCTTGCGGTTTCCTCTTCTCTAATGGATGGTACCATAACGTAAGGTTTGCCTTTAAAAAGCAGGGTAAGCCACAGTTCCAGCGATTGGAACCCCTTCGAACCCTCAACCGAATAGCTGCCTATGTTAAATATGTGAGTTTCTCCTTCGCGCATTACGTATACAGCGGACTGTTTAAGAGACCTCTTAAGCATGTTTTCGTCTTTGAATAACGCCACCCCCATACCGTGCGGCATTGAGAATATATCACCTATATTCAATACGCAAGATACGCGCGGTGAAGGAGATCTTTCTGTGGAACCGTCAAAATTTAAAAGTTCTTTCATGTTTTTTGAACCGGCGCATAACTCCTCTCCCATTTCCTCACCGCTCAACGTAAAGTTAATCCAGTTATTCTGCGCCTGGGAAGCCAGGACATGTTTAAGGTTTTTTACGTTAGCTGCCGATGGATTTTTTACGGAAATGTCTATAAGAAGAATTACATCGTTGCGTTCTTCTGATTTCCGTAAGGCTTTTTGAAGACTTTCAGAGTCGGTGTTACCGTTTTTCTCATTTATTACTATAACATTATTCTTACCGATTCCTGTAATGCCGGCCAGTGTTTTAATTATACCTGCCTGGGATTCGGAAGCAATTATGACTGCTTTTCTTTTCTCATTTCTCATGAAACAGAGAGCCCGGGACATCCCCTCCTTTGTAATGTCGATCCCATGTTCCGCCATAAAGTCATTCATTCGTACATTGCGTGCTATCAGAAGCATGGTAAAAAGCGATATGCCGAGGCCGTTTGTAATTATCCCGCCGGGTGTTACGCTTTCACTTTTTCCTCCGGGTAATCTGTTTACATATTCTTCATAACCCACTATTTCTGTCAGCCATTTCGTAAGTCGAACCTCGACAGCCGTAGCCGCAGGCGATGAATCCTGGCTTATGAGGTTCGGATGCATTGCCTGATACACGGCCGAAGCTAAAGAGGAAATAAAATGCGGCCTGGGAGAACCCGAATCCGGTGAACTTTTGTAAATGGCCCTTAACGCGTCTAAAATACTGTCGATATTTACGGGTTCCATGGGCAGTCTGCAATCACCGAATATCTCCTCCGGCCTTGCGGGAAGCTGCTTACTGTCGGGAAGGGATTCTTGAGTTATGTCGACAATTTGTTTTCCTACGGCGCTCATCCTTCCGGCGTTTTCTGTATTCACAAAATATTCTCTGAAAGAAAGTTTTTCTCGAAGGACGCCCGGGTTTTTTTCAAGTTCTACCGGTCGGCGGGATGCGATCATTTTGCACAATTCCGGATTTTTCTGCGCTGCCTTTACGGCAATTTTTCTGATTTTTAAATAGCATTCCTGTAGCGAAACCCGTGAGATAAACGGGTTCATTATGATGCATCGCAGCGCGCGTACTTTTCCCGAGGGGCTCTCGTCGGACGAAGTATCCGCATACCGCGTGTAACGGGAATTCGGCATGTCAGCGGCCGAGAGCCAGACCTCCCCGTCAGATTCAAGATTCGCCTGGATTTCCTTATTCAACGAGTTGATTAATCCGTTAATTTCGTTTATCTTTTCCAGATTTTCCGTTTTTACCGATTCTTCAAGCTTGACTTTTAACCTATAAGGAATAAATCTGAATGCGAAAATATTTGTCTCGGGACGCGCCATAATCTCAAAATCTTTATCCTTATCAAGAATGCCGGAAAAATATTCCCTCATATCTACCGCGTGGTCTATGAGGTCCGCCATGCATTCAAAACCCATCCACTTCATTGCGGCCCAAATCCTAAGCGCGTCAAAACGCCTTGGGTAAAGGAGGCTCGAGGCAGCATCGGTTTCATCTATCTCTTCGGGTGTGGTGGAATTTTTAATAAGGGATAAGTTTTTTATGTCTTTAACTATAAGTGCGCCTGAATTATAGGGTATAAAAAGTAGTTTGTGAGGGTCGAATGTGACCGAATCCGCTCGCTCCATACCTGACATAAGTCGTCTTATTTTTTCTTTTTTGCTGAGCCTAAAAGGCGCCCCGTAAGCGCCGTCAACATGAAGCCATACGTTTTCTTCTTCCGCTATATCGGCAATTTCGTTAAGCGGGTCTACGTTTCCTGTTTCGGTGGTAACGGACGTTGCTATTATGGCCGTTATTATCCTGCCTTCTTCTCTCGCTTTTTTTATCTTCCGTTTAAGGTCTTCCGGGTCCATCCTTAAATTATCATCAACATCCACCTCGACTATGTTATCCGAACCTATTCCGGCATACCCTCCCAATTTCTTGTGCGAGTAATGCGCTTCTTTTGACGCGAATATGACAAAATCCTTGCCATGCTTACCTATCATGCCCTCGTCAGCCGGATTTAAACCGGCTTTAATGGCAGCCTTGTTTCTTGCCATAAGCATGGCGTTTAAATTCGCGAGGCTTCCGCCGTTCGTCAAAACACCGCCGGGTACAATTTCTTTCCCGCCTTCCGAAAACTTTTTATATCCTATCATCTCGGTAAACCATGATATAACCTGCTTTTCAATATATTTTGCCGCTTCAGGTGGATTAGAAGACATGTCGATATTCATATGGTCTATAAGAACGTTTACAAGAACAGAAAGCGCCAGCGGCGTAGTGAACATGTGGCCCATGTGTTTACTGTTAAGCCTCATGTTGTCTCTCATTATCGCATCTATCTCTTTCATCAGGCGGTCTATAGTTTGCGGGGATTCGGGCAATTCGTAAGCCCCGAATTGCTCCAAAAGTTCTGTAAACTTTCTACCCGAATACGCCTTGCGCTCCTCAAGCGTGCTAAGATACCTTATGAGCTTATCCACTATTGCATAGCCAAGGGCTTTGTCGTCAACACTCGTTCCGACCCCTGGGACCGCCGGCGGTTCTTCGTGGATACTGTTCTCGGTTTGTGGTGACAATACCTTATTTTTTGTATCTATTTTTATTTTATAGATATATATCTTTCCATGTTCA
>JAFGLX010000006.1 GCA_016927795.1 Candidatus Omnitrophota bacterium | reverse complement strand
GGCAGGCCCATCGAGCAATTTCACGTTGTGGCCTGCCTTGCCCAACACGGCCGCGAGCATGAGAAGTCCGAGGTTAGGCAGTGTTGAACCCAAACCGGCAAATTTACCGTAACGCTCTTTAAGCGAATAAGGCGCGTTTATTAGATATACGGTAGCCATTTTATTTGTCTATTCTAAATATGAATATCCCGGGGTATGATTTCTGAAAAAGAAACAAAGCCCTGTTCACAAATCCGGCGCGTACCTTGGGGTAAATCTCTTCTATAATACTGTATTTTATGTTTTGTTTATCCAAAAGCCCGAAAATGCCTTTTTTTGTATGGAAAAACACCATAACACCGCGATTTATGCCGAACCTCTTAAGCTGTAACCCGAACCGCGCGAAGAGCCTCGAGAGGAAATAGAGGCAGAAAGACGCGTAATCCCTTTCCATCAACTCTTCCTCAATAACTAGTATACCGCCCGGTTTAACAAGGCGGGCCATTTCCCTTAAGGCCTCTTTCTGACTTTCTATCGTTTTGCTTACCGTATCCCCGACAAAATGGTGCAGTCCGTATCTGCATATTACAAAATCGAAATAACCAGTAGTGAGGCTGTTCCCGAAGATCGAGGCGTTTATAAAACGGATACGCTTATCGACAAGATAATTCCGGTACTCTTCCACTATTTCCAGGTTCCATGCGACCACAGGCGTTGCGCCGAGGTCAACGAGGTCTTTAAGCAGTACCCCGCTTGCGCCCCCTACCTCAAGTATGTTTAACTCCGTACGGCCCCGCATGGGGGCCATGTAGTCTTTTAGCGCTTCCGTTAAGAGGCTGTTTCTCGCGAGCTCTTTTCTCTCTTTTTCCTGCTTGAGATAATCGCTTATGTTTTCGGCGAAATATTTTTTTATATCGTTTTTCATGCCTTTTAACCGCGTCTTTACCGGAAATAACGCACCTTGGCCACTAATAAATTGACATGGCCGGATTCTAATATATAATGAATTATAACACCAGCCGCAGAACAAAGTGAAGACAAAATTTTCATATAACATAGCCGTTATAAACCTTACAAATGGCATAAAGACCATAGGCGCGGAAAATGTTTGCACTTACCTTAGGTCCCGCGGATTCAGAAACACCTTTCTTATACATCTTTTCTTTAAGTACGGACAAGGCATAACTAATCCCGGATATTTGAAAAGCCTTATAGAATTGCTGGGCTCGCTTAATCCTGATGTTATAGGGCTTTCGCTTATGAGTATAGGCTTCAACGCGGCGAAGAACCTGTCCTCTCTTTTGAAAAAACATTTCCCGGACACGCCGCTTGTCTGGGGCGGGATCCATCCCACGCTTGTGCCGGAAGAAAGTATTAAACATTGCGACATGCTTATAAGAGGCGAGGGGGAAGAGCCTTTTTATGAGCTTGTATCTGCCGCTATGGACGGGAAAAGCGCTGCGTGCATAGAGAATCTTTGGCTTAAAGACAATAAACGGATAATCAGGAATAAACTTCGCCCTTACATGGATAACCTTGACGCGCTTCCATATCCGAAGATAGACTGGGAAAGGACCTATGTGTTTGAGAGGCACAGATTCAGGACCGTTACAACGAAGCTTTACAATAAATACGGCTCGATGAGAGGCACTTTTTATGACATTATAGCATCGCGAGGCTGTCCGTACGTGTGTACCTATTGCTCCAACTGCGTGCTAAACGAACTTCAGGAGAGCAGGGGAAAGGTCATGAGGTTCAGGTCAATACGCAACATTATCGAGGAGCTTCATTACGTAAAAAGGACTTTCCCGAATACGGCCGGCATCAATTTTCAGGATGATGCTTTTGGCGCATTGGACATAGGTTATTTGAAAGAATTCGCGCATTATTACAAAAACGAGATAAACATCCCTTTTCATATACGCATAATACCGAGCATGATAAGCGAGGAGAAAATAAAGGTTTTGAAAGAGGCAGGGCTGGCAAGCGCCGTACTCGGCCTACAGGGAAGCGACCGCATAAACAGGTACGTATACAAAAGGGATATGAGCCGGAAGCGTTTCATAGAGATCGCCCGCATCCTCCGGAAATATAATATAGCCGGTAGATATGATATTATAACGCGCAATCCATATAGCAAGAAAGAGGACATAGTAGAGACGATAAATACGCTTTCGGCTATACCTAAACCGTACTTTCTGCTTGAGTTCCCGCTTGCGTTTTTGCCGGAAACGGCTCTTACCAAAAAGGCCATAGACGACGGTATCATATCCCCGGAGCTTAACTATTACAATAGTAGAGGGGGGCTGGGAGACGGTAAAGAGCAATTTCCGCTCCTTGCCGTTATACGGACGATGACGCCATACACGCCGTCCGGGCTTATACGTTTTTTCCTGAGAATCCACGGGAGGGGATGGGCCGGATTTTTAATAAGGTTATATAGCGCGCTGGTCTATGCACCAGAACGCCGTATTATTGAGATAATAATAAGGAATTACAGAATTACATATATCGTGCAGCGCATATTGATGAAAACGCTGCAGAAAAAGAGTACCGCTGCATGAATTTATGCAAAACGCCGCACAAGAGGATTTTAATACTTTTTGTTATAATGATCGCCCTTCTTGCGGGGCGATATATTACGATAGCGCCTACGTTAAACGAAAATCACATCGGAAGCTTCCGCCTGGGGACCATCCCCACCAATGACGCCTCGCGCTGGGCGCAATACGCGGAGGATTTGCTGGACGGCAGAAAAATTCCAATAAGGCCGCTTTTCCCGCTTTTTCTCACTAACGCTTTTTTCTTTTTTGGGGACAATTTTACGGCGCACGCATGCCTATTTGTATTTTTGAACGTGTTTTCCATACTGGCGGCGGCTTATATACTGCGCAGTAGCATAAACAATATTTATGTAGTCTTCCTATTAGCCCTTTTATCCGCCTGGCGCATATTTTTTCTGCCCGATATTATGAGCGAAAACCTCGCGATACCCCTCTACATAATCGCTACCGCCTGTATCATACGGTCGCTTTTTTCGCATGAATACGGCTATATGTTAATAGCTTTTCTCCTTCTTGCTACGGGACAGATGGTAAGGCCGTGGGATTTCGTGTCGCTTGCGGTATTTCCGTTATTCCCGGTTGTAAACGGCGGAATTAAAAAGAGAACGCTCTATCTTTTTTTAGCCGGCTCTACCGCTATAGCGCTCGGCGTAAGCATTCATTTTACAGGGTCGAAACTTTTTTCAAAAGAATCCCCTACGGATAACATGATTATAAGTATGGTGCTTTACGGACAGAGTAGCGGCGGGGAGGGCGGTAACTACTGGATAAGAGACAGGGAATTGCGCAATAAACGTTATAAAATAGGACAGCAGGAATGGGCGAACCTGGCTTACAGCAAGGCATTGGATAACATACGTACAAATCCCGGCTATATTATAAAGGCCGTTAAAAGGTCATACGGATGGCTTTTCATATCACTGCCCAAGTTTTTCGCGCCGCCCCAGCTTTCCCCGCCGTATTATTTCCTTGTATTTTTGCTTTTATACCTTTTCTATCTTTTTGACACCGGCGGCATAAAAAAGGCATTTTTGCCTGCCGGAAAGAACCGCCTTAATTACGTATTTTTGGCAATAGGATTTACCCTTGTCATGCTGTACGAAAAGGTGTTCTTTATTGTGCTGGCGGCAGTGGGGTTCTTTTATATTTACGGGTTTTGCCGTAGGAGATTTAAAATCTTCCTCTCGCTTTTACTTTTCGACATAGTCATTACTATGGCGATTTTCGGCGGGTCAGGCCTCGAGCGATACGCCATATCGGTCGTGCTTTTACTTTTTAATCTTGCAGCTGCGGGCTTGTATGGGATATCCGTATTTTTGCTTAAAAACCAGCACACAAAAGCCCGAGAAACCGTCTCAAAGAACTTCGTTCTTAGAGGGGCTGATTTCATCCGGCTTATCGCGGTGTATACGGCATTGGTCATTATGTTTATCGCATTTCCTTTTACGGTACGCGCTTTAAAACCGTCAGAAACCTGGGACATCGATGCTGACGTAACAAAGGACTTTTTCCGTTCCGGTATGGGTATCGGAGGGGAGGTCCTTTCGGAGAACGACCTTTTGAACGTTATATTCCAGTGGCCCGAGGTGTCTACGGAAAAAATAAATAACAAGACCGTATTTATTAAACGCCGTTACAGGTCTTTCATGGGAAGAGAATTTGATAAAAACGAAGGTCTGGAGTACGATAAAACAAGGTATTTTGATTTATGGCCTTTTTCCACTCTGCGGTTTCGGCGTATAATATACGAGGAATTTATCATTCTTCCGAAAGTAAACAAGAAAGACCTGAAACAGTTTGAGGGAAAAGAGGTCGTATTCATAGGGAAGATTATAGGCATAAAGCGGCCCAGATTCACATCCAGGGCATGCGCGGTGGTCGTTACCACCATAGTATATAAGGATAAGAACGGCCGCATCGCATTCTTACCCCTGGGAGAGTTTAGCTCGGAGTGATTACGTGTTGCAGGTTCTGTTTTACCCCGCCGCCAGAAAGCCACGGCTGTAAGGCCGTGGAGCTTTACCTTTCTTCCATTTTTTTTACCCTGCCTTCAAGCAGTGATAACCTTTGGATAAGATTTTTTATGTAATCCTCGTTTCTCGACATTTTGCTTGAAAGCTGTAAATTAACAAGTATCAGGAATAGAATCCCGAAAGAAAAAACCGCAGAGGTAGGCGCTATGATTCCGGTGATTCTGCTCACCAGGTAGAGGAGTTTATCCCATAGCGCGATAAGCACTACAACAGCTCCCGCCAAAAGCCATATAAGGGAAAGCTCTTCCCGGAGTTTTTTCCTGCGGACAAGGTCTATAATAACCACAAATATCACAAACGACACCAGGATAGACACGATTTTAAGATGTAAATTCATATTATCCTCTCCGTTTCGTCACTTTTTTGCCATAATTAAAAACATAGGCGCTATGCGCCGGTAGGTAAAGTCAAATCCCGTAAGGCCCGCTAACACCATATTGATTTTTGTATACCACGGGCAATGCGCGAAGCTGTTTTTCTCCAGACTTTTTACGTCGCCGTGAGGCACGATTCTTATTTCACCGAATCCCGCCTCTCTTAACGCGTCCTCAAGCTCGCCGGTCTTTAAGCCGCGCGTCTTAAAATGATGATACTCTGCGGTGTCGCGCACCTCTTTCTTGATCCTCTCTTTTTTAAGAAACCTTTCCTCGGAAACTGCGTTATATATGCGGCGCATGAGGCGATATAGCAAGTTTTTTTCAAGGGTCGCCCTTTGGTAAAAATTCGGGTCGTTGTCGGTATAGAAATAACCTCCTTTTTTGAGTACCCTGTGGATTTCCCTGAACATATATCGGGGATCGGCTACATGGTGCAGAAGCGCGTAAGAGGAGACCATGTCAACCGACTCGTTTTTTATTGGCAGGTTATCCGCGCTTGCGCGGTGGACCGAAAAACCGTTCTTTTTGCACAAAGAACACATGCCCGGCGAGATGTCGATTCCTATGCACGTTTCGAAATAGCGACCGGCTATTGTCATCACTTTGCCCGTGCCGCAACCGACATCGAGAAATACGCCATTTGTCTTGCGTGAAGCCACCGAAGAAAAGATGCCGGATATTCTCGCATCCGAATTAAGCTGGAACATTTTCTTTCCGGCAATACGGTTATCGTAACAGCCGGCCGCGCGCTCATAGTATTCGATGTTTGAGAGTACCGTGCTGTAATTGGGCCCTTTCCCCCCGGGCACATAAAAGTCAATAATACCTTCGCGTTCCTGAAACGCTTTTCCACATCGGTCGCAGCGGACCCCACCGTTTGCCGATGACAATTTACCCAAACATTCCGGACAGGCAAAAATATCCTTTAACATAAATTTTTAGAAAGCGCTCATGCGCCGGTTGCTGGGATTAAAGTTCATTTAGGCGTATCCAGCTCAGAGTACCGTCTTTATCCGTATAGCCTATGGCAGCTACGACAAGGGCAAAGCCCTTATGGGAAAAGAAAGGACGTTTTCTGCCTATCAGCTTTCCCAGAACTATAATTTCATCGCCCTCAAACCGCGAAAGCTCGCTTTTATCCACGCGCGGGAATATAACCGCGCGCCTGTCGTTATACATAATCCTTGTCTCCTCGAACACCGTCCTCGGAAAGTCAAAAGCGGCGAAGTGCCATGCCCCGGAAGGGTCCGCCGCGGCGAGCCTCTCGTCTTTACCAAGGTATACGGCTTTTTGGCCTCTATACCTTATTTTAAAATAGGCTAT
>JAFGLX010000072.1 GCA_016927795.1 Candidatus Omnitrophota bacterium | reverse complement strand
TCCAGCTTAAACGATATGTTTCTCCAGTTCTTATCAACACCTACAGAGGCCACAAGCTCATATGCGCTTTTAGTATCATTCATAAGGAGAAGCCCGCAGCTTTCTATTTTGACTATGTTTGATAGCTTGTCTACTGTGGTATGCACGAGAACATCTATATCTAAAACCGTCAATACCTCGTTTGTGAATGTTTTAAGCAATTCCTTATAGTCGTATTTTTTCTGGAAAAGAAATTTATCTGTTACATTTATGAGAAAGTTTTCGATCCTTCTCATTGCTAGTATTATTATTATTCCGCTTATGGTAAGACCCGTTATCCTTCCACTTAATGTGGCGCTTCCTATTAAATACTCCTGAATAACGAAAGTAGGTAAGAGCAGCATCGCAAAGACTGACGCAAGAAGCCCCGCAAACACAAGGGTCTTCTTTATAATGACTTCGATCTCCATCAACTGATGACGGACGATGGCATAGGCCATAATGATGGTATAAAACAGAGTTAGTAGATCGTGTGGAAAGAACTTTTCAAAATTTATTTTGTAAAATAGTAGAAAATAAATTAAAGAAGAAATAAATCCCAGTACTGTACCAAAGACAATGTATTGGATCTGGATTCGAAAATTTCCACTTGCTTTTTTTAATGCATTGACTAATCTAAAATAGACGAATGCTGCACTCGTATAAAAAAACACTATAAACGGTATAAATAATATACCTTGAACTGGAATAAAATTGAAATACGGCTTGAAGACAACTACATCTCTAATAAATAATGGTGTTTGTGAACATATTGCAAAAAATGCTGATATTGCATAAACTATAATAAGGATTTTCTTAAATTTCTTTCGTTCGTTGGTAATTATAAAGCTTAGGTGCATAAAAAATGCTGGAATAAAGGCGGAGAATACAAAGTTTGCTCCTTTCCACATATAAGCAAAATGAGCATTTTTACTACTCCATAATAGAAAACTATTAAATACCCAAACTGCAGCACTAATGTTGAATAAGAAAAATATCTGATATAATCTATTTTTTATATTCCTTGTAAGTACAAAAATAGCTAAAGTAAACATTATTATTGAGGAAACTAATGCAATATATGGATATAACGCCATATACTATTCTCTATTTACTATTTTTTTCGCTAATTTCCATGCAGATGTCGCTACTGAAACGACTCCACATCCTGGTTTTGTCCAATGACCAACTAAAAATAGATTTTTTATTGGTGTTTCGTGGTCTAATCCATATCGTTGCACTTGGTAAGTGCTCATTTCCCAGCCATATAAGGTACCATTGCTATTGTTAGTGAAACGCTCGATAGTTTTGGGCGTAGCGCTAAATTTATATAGGATATTTTTCTTAAGATCTTTTATGACTTCGTTGGCTCTATCAATCAGATTGGTTTCCAATTCATTTTGTATCTTGCTCCAATCGTCAATAGATGATACATCATACGGAAATGGCATAGCTAACTCTATATTATGCATTCCGTTTCGATTTAATGAATCATCGTATAGGGTTGAGACAAAAATATAAAAAGACTTACAGCGGGGGTTATCTAGATCGTATGACAAGTAATGCCAACCAGACACGTCCACTAACTTTTCGTAAGGTATATTTGCAATCAGAAAAACCATAAAAGATGATTTACCTATTTTATAGTTATTTATTTTTTCAATGTACTCTGTTGGGAAAAATTCGTCTCCTACCAAATTATGAATTGTTTTAGGCGCATCCATATTCGAAATAACACAGTCGAAAGCATAAGAATGCCCTGTATTCGTTATAACTGAAATTGCATGTGTCGCTTTAACACAAATTTTTTCAACCGAAGTATTCAATAATAATGTACCTCCGTACTCTAAAAATTTATGCGCAAGTTTATCTGAAAGGTTTTGTGCACCACCTTTGACGATGTATGTACCTTCTTTAAGATAACTATACATCATTAAACACATCAATAAGGCAGACGCTGTTTTGGGTGATGAACCTATATAATTAAATTGGGCTGATAATATAGCGCGCAATTTTATATTACTAAAAAATTTATCCAAAAAATGTTTGTACGAATATTCTTGATATTTATTAAGAATAATATTACTATCAAAATTCCGTGCGATTTTGAAAAGTTCTTTAAAAAATTTTCCTATTGATTCACTCTCCGCGGGAAAACGTTGACTAAGCTGCTTGATAAAATCATCTATATCCTGAGGGACAGCTATCGATATGTCAGGAAAATGAAATCTGTCTGTTGGGTTTAATCTAATAAAGTCTATTGTTATACCTAAATCCGATAGATATTTAGTAAATAACCCCCGTTCCCCGCAACTTCCTATAAGATGAGCACCTACATCAAAAACTACGTTTTTCCTAGTTATGGAAGTAACGCATCCTCCTGGTTTGTTGTGACGTTCTAAAATAATAACCTTTCTACCCTTCTTCGCTAGATAACATCCACAAATCAACCCTCCTATTCCTGCACCAATTATTACGAATTTGCTATTTTTCATTCAAATCTTCCTTATCGAATTAGTATCTAATGTCCTAGGTGAACGCTTTGTTACTATACCACTGCGCGGATATCCGATAAACAAAAATGCTAAAAGTTCTTTATCCTCACCTAAAATTTTGTTTATTTCCTTTTCAAAAAATGTTGGAGAATCAACCCACACACATCCAAGTCCAAAAGAAACGGCGGTAAGGTACATGTTTTGAATCGCTCCTCCTATAGTTTGCAATTCTGCTATATAGGCTCTTTTATAATATTTTCTTCCATATTTAGCAAGCCTAGAAGAAACTGTTTTCTTATTATAAATTGCTATTATAGCGGCTCCACTAGCTAATGATTTAGCAGTTAATGCAAGAATTGCATCGAAAGGTCTGGGATATTTTTTAGATTTAGCTAAAATTATATTATGAAGGTTTCTAATTACGCCTTTATCTGTTATCAGCAAAAAATACCATGGCTGCATTCCCAATATAGAAAATCCCCAAATACCAGCATCTATTATTTTTTTTAAGATACAAGTCGAAATGGTTTTGGTTGTAAATTCCCTTACTGCACCTGTTTTTTTAATTAATTGTACTATATACGGCTCTTTTTTAATTCCCATGTTTCCCCAATACCAAGCATGCATTGTTGCCACCAAAGGCAAATGAGTTATTTAACACAATATTTACTTGTTTTTCTCGTAATTTCTTTGGAACACAATCAATATCGCATTCCGGGTCAGGTGTTTCATAATTTATCGTTGGCGGGATAACGCTATTTTTTATAGCGAGGCAGCACGAAACAGCTTCTATGGCACTTGCAGCTCCCATAGTATGGCCAAGCATAGATTTTATTGAGTTTACCGGTACTTCTTTATACCTTTCACCCAGTATTAATTTTATAGCCTGACATTCTGTCTTGTCATTTGAAGGTGTTCCTGTGCCATGAGCCGATATGTAGTCAATCGCTTCTCTTTTTATTTTGCTATTTTTTATGGCTTTTTCCATAACTTTGACTATAGTTTCTACCCGTGGTGCTGTCATGTGATAAGCATCACAACTAAGGCCATACCCTAAAACTTCAGCGTAAATATTGGCTTTTCGCTTTTTAGCGCGCTCTAACTCTTCTAAAATCAAAACACCCGCGCCTTCACCCACCATCATGCCTTTTCTGTTTTTATCAAAAGGCCTGCATAAATCGGGACTCATGGCGTAAAGCCTACCGAAACCTGTAAAGCCTATCCTTGAAAATGGGTCAGCGCCACCCGCTAAAACAGAGTCAACAACACCACTTCTAATCAAGTCATAACCATAACCTATGGAATAGTTACCCGCCGAACATGCGGTGGGTATAACAAGATTTATGCCGTTCAGCTTAAAAAATCTGCTGACATTATTGGAAATGGCGCTGCTTGGATATTTGGAAACAGTTATAGCCCATACGTCATTTTCTCCTAATGCTGTCCAATGCTTATCTATCTCTTCAATCATGCCACCTTCGCCCATGGTCGTTCCAAATATCACAGCTATCTTACTTTTGGGAATTGATGTAACGTCTATCTCCCCATCATCTAATGCAAGTTTTGTCGCCGTTATTGCCAATTGTGAAGCGCGCCCTATATCTTTTAACTTTTTTTTTGGAATAAATTTATCGGCTTCGAAATTTTTTACTTCCCCCCCTCTTTGTATTTCGTAATTTGAGACGTCGAAAGTCGTTACTTTATCTATGCCGCATTTGCCGGCAATGAGATTTCTCCAGAATTCCGCTTTGCCTATGCCTATAGATGATACTATACCTATACCTGTTACTACTACACGTCTTACCATAACTATGTTTTCCTATCCCTACTACCCTTGCTATCCCTTCTCATTCCCTACTACTCCGTAATTTTTCCGTTTTGCACCGGTTAACTCGGCGCGCGCTGCCTCTTTGTCACCCACTTTTGCGGTAACTTTAATAATGCCAGAATCTTTCGTCAATTTTACAGGCGTCACTTCGAAAAACACTCTATCCCCTGGTACTACAAATTTAAAAAACCTTGCCTTTACCGCGCAAAGATAATAAATATCCGCTTTAGCAACCTTCTCTAAATCTCTATTGCTATTTAAATTAAGAAATACTATACCTGCCTGTCCCATCGCTTCGATTAACAACACTCCCGGCATAATCGGTATTTCAGGAAAATGGCCCGAAAAATAATGCTCGTTTGTTGTAACATTTTTTAAAGCTACTAATTTTTTGTCTTTTTCAAATTCCAAAATTTTATCGATAAAGAGAAACGGATATCGTTGTGGTAATATTTTCTTTATTTCGTTCTGATTCATGTTTATTCACCTTATAAATTCTGTTATTTCTGATACTTCTTTTCTTCTCGGGGCAAGGGGAGTTTCATCAGGGTAACCTAATGACAGGATAGCTAGCAACTTGCCGTCCTGTTTCAATAATTCGCTGATTTCTATTTCACAAAATAGCGCCATACCGTACCACGCCATTCCAAGATTCAGGTTATGGCTGTAAAGTAACATATTTTCTATCGCGTTTGATACGCTCTGAATTTCATATATATTGGCGGCTTCTTCATAAATATCGCCGAATCTGCTGAATTTTTTACTTATCGTTTTGTTATTATATACTGCCATTAATACGCCCGGATTTTTTAAGTTTTTGGCTACGTCACGCATCACAATATTGAAGCCACTAAAAAGACTATCTGCTTTTTTATTTAATAAATCCGCGATTTTGTCTATTTTATCTTTGTTTTCAATTATGACAAATTTCCACGGTTGCAGATTATGCGCCGAAGGTGCCCATCTTCCCGCATCAATTATCTTCTCGATAATATCCTGCGGTACTTTTTTACCCGTGTATTTACGTATTGTTCTTCTTGCTTTTATTAAATCCAGCAAATCCATCGTTTATTTCTCTTCCAGAAGCGTTTTTGTTATCTCTATTAAATTGGTAAGATTTGTAACTTTCATGAGATTTTCCTCGGGTATTTTAAGCTTATACTTCTTCTCAAGTGACGCCAGTATCTCAAGCGCCATCATGGAGTCCATACCTAAGTCTTCCACAAATTTCGCTTCCGGCGTAATTTTCTCCGGCTCAACCTCGGCAATTTCAGCTACAACAGCTTTTATTTCCTTTTCCAGATTTTTTAAATCTATTTTGGCCATAATAAGTCAACTCCCTTCAATAAGGAATAGTAAGGTTTAGTAAGGGGTAGAAAGGGATAGTAAGGGTTTCATGCTACTTGCCTCCGTTCTTCCTCACAAGCCTTCTTTTTTTCTCTAGTGACTGAATCAAACGTTTAAACAAATAATCTGTCTTTCCTAATAATTCTTTTATCTTATCGAATCTTTCTTCGGTGATCAATTTATCTTCGTAGCAATCATCTACATCACCCATTAGTTCGCCCAAAGAGCCTTGAGCTATATTTAAACTTCTAATATAATCACCTAAAGAATTACGTTTATAACCTTCCTGTATATTTTGCTTAACACTTCTTGCGGCGTCATTCATTTGGCTTACGCGGCGTATTTCTTTTTTGGGAAAAGTCCCTGTTGTTTCATAAATTAATTTCCTCAACTTATACGCGTTCTGCCATACAATAAGTTTTTCATATCCCTGTCGCTTCACCCCTACTACCCCCTACTATCCCCTTCCTACCCCCTACTATCCCTTATACCAATATCCCTTCCTATAACATTCACATCGCTAACCCGCCGTCTATCGTTATCACCTGTCCTGTTATATATCTTGCTTCATCCGAGGCGAGGAAAGCCGCGACTCTCGCTACCTCTTCGGATTTTCCAAATCTATTCAAGGGAATTCTTTTCAAAAGTTCTTCTTTATAGCCATCTTTTAAATCTTTCACCATATCCGTGTCAATATAGCCTGGCGCTATGGCATTTACTCTGACATTATAAGGACCTACCTCTCTTGCGAGTGACTTCGTAAGGCCTATAATGCCTGCTTTGCTCGCTGAATAATTTACCTGGCGCGGCATGCCTTTTATGCCGGCGACCGAGGTTATGTTGATAATATTGCCGCTTTTTTGTTTCATAAAATTAACTATTGAGGCCCGTATGAGGTTAAAGGCACCGGATAGATTCGTTGATATTACGTCTTCCCAATCTTGTTCCTCCATTAACATAAGCGCTTTATCGCGTAATATGCCGGCGTTATTTACTATTATATCTAGCCTGCCGAAATGGCTTTTTACACCTTCAACCATGACCTTTATTGCGTCATAGTCTTTTACATCCTGCCTGAAAGTGAGCGCTTTTCCGCCATTTTTCTCAATCTCTTTTTTCAGCTCAAGCGCCTTATCCTCGCTTTTCATAAAATTAAAGGCCACTCGTGCCCCTTGTCTGGCAAACTCCGATACTATGGCCTTCCCTATACCGCGTGAACCACCGGTAATTATGGCAACCTTACCGGACAGCAGCATTTTTTTCCTTTCGTTTAATAAAACCGACCTTATCACAGTATTCGAATAGCCTTATAAAATTCTCTTTATCGAAATCGGGAAATGCAAATTCTTTTTTCTTTAACTCTGTCAATGTATTATGCATATCAAATTCTGTCTGATAATTAAAATATGGGCTATAAGGTTCTAAGATTTTCCTTTCTACGGCTGAATAGTCTTTATAAAAATCCAATTTCTCCCATTGCACAAGTTCAGGTCTTTTAAAACCGAAGTGTTCACTCGCAAGATCCAGAATATAATCAAGCGTGCTGACTTTCGGAGAAGTAATATGATAGTTGCGATTTGCGTTCTTCGTATTATTTGTAATTGAAATTATTGCCTTAGCAGCTATGTCTACGTTAATCAAATTTATGTTACTGCCTTCAATGACAGGTATTTTAGTAAATAGGTCTAATGAAAAACTACGAAGGGGCTTATAAAGCATATCAAGTTTTAATGCCTTCCCGTCTTTATATCTTCCTAATATAATGCTGGGCCTGAAAATATCTATTTGCGCGCCTTTTTCTCTGTATTTATTAGCGAGCTTCTCGGCTTCGTATTTACTCTGCTCATACGTATTATTGAAATCCTGTCCGATATCAAGGTTTTTTTCTTTAAATATGCATTTTTTCGTGCCTGCGACATAAGCGGTGCTGATATAACTTACTTTTTTTAATCGTCCGTTTTTCTTGCACGCCAGAGCAAAATCCAATACATTTCTTGTGCCTTCCACGTTTATTCCTCTAACCTTTTCCAGAGACAAATTAAGCTCTGTAATAGCCGCGCTATGGTAAATAAGGTCAGAGGTGTCTATTAAATACTTTGCTGTTTTTTGACTTAATCCAAAATTCTCCTGTGTAATATCGCCGACATACACTTTTATTCGTTCTTCCAGGTTTTTGTCCAGCTTATTGCTGTCTGATAACTCTTTCAGTACAGATAGCAGTCTCGCTCTTGCCTCATCAATGTTTTTTCCTCTTACAAGCACGTGCACTGTATCATCCGAAGAGGACAATATTTCTTCTACTAATGAAGAACCCAGAAATCCCGTTCCGCCTGTTATAAAAATGTTACTCATATCTCCCTATCGCTAAGCTTGAGTTATTTCCCGTTGGGCTAAACGAATCCACTAAAATCTTGCTGACTTTTTTTTCTCTCATTTTGTTCGGCACATAGTCCAGATCGCACCTTTTATCCGGTTCTTTATAATTTATCGTGGGGGGTATAAAATCTTCTTCCAGAACCCCCAGGCTGGCCACGATATTCATGGCTCCCGAAGCGGAGAAACTGTCCCCTATCATGGACTTAACTGAACTTGTTGGTACTTCCTTTGCTCTTTCGCCAAATACATTTTTTATGGCTTTTGTCTCCATAACACCGCAATCAAGTGTTGAATTCGCGCTCGCGCATATATAATCAATGTTGTCTACCCTTAGCTCCGCGTCTTCGAGACAGCCTTTTATAGCCTCCGTCGCCCCTTCCGCCTTAGGACTGTATATATTCTTACTCTTTGGGTCGAATGAGGTCCCGTACCCAAGAATTTCAGCGTATATCTTAGCGTTTCTTGCCTTTGCGTGCCCGAGTTCCTCTAATATAACTATGCAAGCGCCTTCACCCATCACAATGCCATTTCGTCTTTTGTCAAAAGGACAGTTAATTTCTTCCTTGCCTGGTCTTGAACCCGCCAGGTGCCCTACCTTATGAAACCCTTTGTATGTTTGTTCGCAAAGCTCCTCAACTCCGCCTGTCAACACAACCTCATATTCATAAAGATTCATCATATTCATGGCATAATAAATCGCGTCCAGACTTGAGCAAAATCCTGTGGAGATGGTACTATTAAATCCCTGTATATTAAACCTAATGGAAATGTGGCTCGCAGGTGAATTTATCACGGTATTAGGAAAAAGAGCGGGATTGACGGCTCTCGGCCCCTCCCGTAACGCCACCTTATCAAATTCACTTATAGACCATACACTTCCCATTGTGGACCCCAGTGAAACCCCATAAATATCGGTATCGCTTTCCGGGACAGGGCGCGGTAAATTAGCGTCTTGTAACGCCAGTTCGGACGCGCACAGGACAAGTAGAGTCGTTCTATCAAGGTTGCGCAGCCCCTTCGGCCCTAAAATCGCTTTAGGGTCAAAATCGCTTATTTCGCCGGCAAGTTTTGTCCTTAGTGTCGATATGTCAAAAAGTGTGACAGGTTTTATGCCTGATGCCCCTTCTTTTATGGCGTTCCAGAAAGCATTCTTTCCTATTCCGTTCGGCGCCAACACCCCTACGCCGGTTATGACAATTCTTTTTTTCATAGTGAAAAATCTTCGTAAAAAATAGACCGCGTCAGATTAATGATTATTTGTTTTTTCCTTATCGGCAATCCATTTGTCAACGGTGGACTTTTTGAATCGCCATTTAGAGCCGACCTTAAAACCCGGGAGCTTACCCTCCTGCGCATGCTTATAAAGCGTGACTTTTTTCATGCGCAGATACTTGGCAAGCTCGTCGATAGTCATAAGGCTTGGCTTGCTCTCAATAGCCATTATCATCACCTTACCTTGTTTTAGCGCTTTAATATCTATTGATACTATTTGATATTTCTTACTATGGCTTAATATTTCTGATTAGGGAGTGATACTAAGTATACCTAATGAATTTGCAAATTGCAAGTTGCTCTGTAAAAAAACTGAACAGCCAACCTGACCAATGCCACCGCGTAGGTGGACCAGCAGGTTCACCTACTGGGTGGCATGCTATAAAGTTATAATATAGTAGTGAAGTTTAAGGTGAGATGGTGGAACTCTCGGCTTCGCCGCCTAAAGCAGCAGGTACCGGGGATTTCTGTGAAGGGGATTATACGAGATTCCAGTAGGCATTCGTTTCGGTAAGGATAAGGTCGGATACAACGTTTGCGGCTTCTTCTTCGGTAAGTTCTTTGGAAGACTTGGCTTTAGCTATTATTTTTGATATTACTTCCGGACATCTTATCGCGTTAATAATGGATTTGGTTTCTTCTATGGCATCTCTATTGAGAAGTTCAAGCATAAGGTGAGATTTGCCCCGCTTTTTCTTATTCAGGATTATTATAATCCTCATGTTAACCGCCTTTAACGTTAACCACCATTGCCAAGTGGAACCCCTCCCCGAAGGGAAGTAGATTGGCAGGCCAAGCGTGGTCAAAAGCTGCCCTTCTATAAATTTACTGCACTAATATAAAATCTACCATATTACAGCGCAAATGTGGTATCCCCTGCGTAAAAATAGTGTAATAGGTATGTAACCTGCTGTTTATGCAACTGACCCCCAATCAACCTACGTGGTTGACCGGGGGTCATTTAACCTTTTTCGCTTCAAAAAAAGAACCACCTCCAACCCGGGGTTGGGGGTGGTTTATCATTTCCACCGCGTAGGTGTCACTGCTGTGCCACCGCGTAGGTGGAATGGGTTAGTGCTGCACGGCAAGAGGGTCGGTAGCCACAGGTACTACCAATTTTTGTTCTTTTATTTCTCCGGCAATTTTCTGTGTTGTCCCTTTTTTCTTTTTTTCCTTAAATGCGGAATCGGGGAAATAGTTTATTAACGATTTCACAAGCCGCGCCATCTGGTTCTGGTTCTCGGGATTCCAGTTAACATTATAAGAATTATTTATGTACCATAGAATAGCACCGTCATTTGAGTCAACCGCCGCTATATGGACTATTGTGGCGCATGTTTGAGGTATCGGCACATAAATTACCCCTATAAGCAGACAAGCCGCGGATAGAACCGCCCCCTTAGCGACATCTTTTGCCACTTCGCCGGAGCTCTTTTTTACGCCTTCCTCTTTGACAAATACAAGTATGTCACTATTCGTTAAATCTGCAAAAACGTTTACTTCCGGTCCCAGAGAATAGGTAAATTTTTTCTCTTTGCGTTTTGCGATATCTTCCAGTGATTTAACGAATAATTTCCGTACGTTAAAAAGGGATGTCCGCAAGTTGGGGTTCGCCTTCAATACCGGCTCGCTTAAGTCCAGTTTCTTTATTTCGTACCCCTTGCTGGTTAACGCTTTTTCAATTTCCTCGAAAGTCGTCTTTTCCATGATCGGAACCAATTCATGCAACCTTTTCTTGTCACCCTTGAATGTCAGGACATACGCATCCACTTCGGGCGGCATTATAGAGGCGCTTCTTATAGCTTTATGCCGTTCCTTAAATTCGGGATGAGCCATATACGGCGTAGCACATCCGCATGTATTAATTATAAAAGCGCAACCTATAATAAAAACCGTTACCTTACGTGCCAATACATTCATAACTTGCCTCCTCCCTAATTGTGTTTTTCATCCGCTTTTTTATCCGCTTCTATCCTTTTTAAAAAACTGGTAACATATCTTTTGTCCACAGCGTCCGGTTCTATCTCAAGGTATTTGTTAAAATTTGCCATGGCGCTCTCTTCATCTTCCATGTCGTAATATAAAAGTCCTAAACCTTTATATGAGTCGGCGTAAACGGGGTCGCAGGTAATCGCTGTTTTATATTCTTCGATGGCCTTCTCGCGCCAGATTTTCTCAAGCTCTCCCTTTTTTCTGCCTTTATTCAATTCGCGCCAGTTTTTCGCGTTCAATTCATACTCTAGCCTGTTTTTATTCTCTGACTTTAATCTGTGGATTTCGCCCGCTACATAATGGGCTTTGGGACTGTGCGGGAATTTAGTCATTACCCACTCTATGTTTTCCATTGCGTGTTCCAGTCGGTCCATTTTAATGTTCAGAGAAGCATTATATACTTTTACTTTAGACATTGTAGTAAGAAACTCTTCCTCTTTTATTTCACCCTCGGGTGATTTACCGTATTTTTCCCGGATTATCGCATTTACTTTTTTTAGCCGCCTCTCGGTAGAAGGGTGGTTCATGAGAAAGTATACTTCAGGGCCTGTTTGATATTTTTCTTTTTCCTTAAGGAAGATTTCCATTATTACAGCCGCTTTGCGCGGATGATACCCCTTTTCGCTCGCCCATAATATACCGTCTTCATCAGCCCTGGCTTCTATTTCCCGGCTGTAGCCGGTAACAGTAGCAACATGCAGTATCCCGAAACCCAGCTGAACAAGGTCGCCTAATATGCCAAAAAATACTGACGTAGGCGCCAGTGCGATATCAAATAATTTGTATACTATCGTTTTATTATGCACACTATTAACGTGATAAACGCTATCCCTGTGCACAACATGTGACATTTCATGCCCCATCAAAAAAGCAAGCTGCGCTTCATTCTCCAATTTGGCCAATGTTCCCGTATGGATATAGATAGAACCATTTGGAAGGGCAAAAGCGTTCACGGCGGGATCGCGTATTATTTTGATGCTAAATTTTCTCTTTTTATCCAACGGAACGTCAGGCGCGATTTTTTCCGCTATCTTGTTTAGATAATTTTCTACTTCCTTGTCGCGGTATAATGCGCCCCGCTGGTATATAACTTCCTCTATCTTCTCAACATCATCTATAAGCTCATTCTGCAATTTGACTAAATGTAGCGGCAGTTCCTTGGGTGGGTTTTGTATGCGGACATTTGCGGCGAGCGCGGCCTGCATAAGAAAGAAACACGCGATAATGATTGCGAGAATCTGTCGCGACAGTTTCAATTTCATTCTCATAAGTTTTCGTTTCCCATTATGCGAAGCATGGAATTTCTGTAATCATTGCCTAAGACCCGAACGATGCAGAGTATATCATGCTATTTCTATCTTGTCAATATAAATTTGATTATTTATCAAATTAAAAGCGAAAAACAGCCCCGAAAGCAAAAAAATCTTTTTTTGCCCCAGTGCTGAAAGATGGGGTTACTAAAATATTTGTTTGTCTTTTGCACCTCTTTCCTTTATAACGTGCTATAAATATTGCCCCTGCTGTAGCAATAACCACATTATAGCGGAGGTCTTGGATGAGCGATCAAAAATATAACGGCATCTATCTATTTTTAATAAGCTTCGTAATATTATTCTTCGAGCTCGTCTGCATACGATGGATACCCGCTTATATCCGGTACATGGGTTATTTCTCAAACGTGGTTCTGCTGGCGTGTTTCCTTGGTATCGGCACAGGGTGTCTTGTTGCCCAAAAGAAAGTAAATCTTATCAATTTTTTTCCCGTCACCCTGTACATCCTGATACTTATCGTATCATATTTCCGGTTTGAGACCCACATCCGCTCACCCCTCATGATTTATTTTACAGAGCTCTCGGTTGAAACGCCGGTCCAGCAGGTTGAATCGTTTCTCTTGCTTCCGTTAATTTTTACGGCCGTAACTACTCTCTTTCTTTTTCTGTCCCAGGAATTGGGCAGGCTCCTTAAAATATTCTCCCCGTTAAAAAGCTACTCTATAAACATACTGGGCAGTCTGGCAGGTATTGCAGCCTTTTCTATTCTCTCATTTCTGTCTACGTCGCCTTTTGTCTGGTTTTCAATCGTAGCCGTATTACTGCTTTTTTTCCTCAGCAAAAAAAGGGTTTTTTTTGCCATCAACATAGCTGCCCTCCTTTTTTCTCTCTTTGTCGTATATAGCATAAGTACCGATACCCACTGGTCGCCTTATTACAAGATTACTATCCGGAAAAACCAGAATGTAAAAAATGCTTACATAATCAATGTAAACAATATAGCTCACCAGGACCTTATGGATATTCGGTTGAAGGAATTTTTCTACAATTTTCCATATACTCTTTTTAAAAAGCCTCTTGAGAACGTCCTTATACTCGGGGCTGGTTGCGGGAATGATACAGCAGCCGCGCTGCTTCACGACGTAAAAAAAATAGACGCCGTGGAGATAGACCCTCTGATCTTAAGGCTGGGGAAAAAGCTGCATCCCAATCACCCCTATCAGGATAAAAAAGTTTCTCTTTACGTCAACGACGGCAGGGCATTTCTTAAACGGACTAAAACCTCTTATGACCTGATTGTTTACGGTTTAATAGATTCTCTCACTCTGACTTCGGGTTTCTCGAATATACGGCTTGAAAATTATCTTTTTACCTTAGAATCTTTTGAGGACGCCAAAAAGCATCTGAAAAAGGACGGCTTACTGGTGCTCTACAATTATTTCAGGGAAGAATGGCTGGTCAAAAAACTCGCCTATATGCTCGAGGAGACATTCGGGCAAAAACCCTATGTTTATGTGGTCCCTCGTGTCGGCAATCTAGCCATTCTTGTCGCAGGTGAAAACTTGGGTAAATTCCCCTTAAGTTTTTCCGGTGAGGAGAAAACAATACGTTTTGAGCCGAGTACCGATAACTGGCCCTTTATATATTTAAAAAGGCATTCCTTTCCCGCGATTTATATTAAAGCATTGGTAACCATATTCCTTATATCGCTCTTTTTCATTCTGTTGTGCGCTCCTAGGGAAAAAGGCCTTGATTTTCATTTTTTCTTTCTGGGCGGCGGGTTCATGCTTCTTGAAACACAAAATATTATTAAATTTGCGCTCCTATTCGGATCGACATGGCT
The DNA here is from genome assembly GCA_016927795.1 of Candidatus Omnitrophota bacterium. Taxonomy (GTDB): domain Bacteria; phylum Omnitrophota; class Gorgyraeia; order JABMRN01; family RBG-13-46-9; genus JAFGLX01. The sequence continues at coordinate 16,327 of JAFGLX010000072.1, read as the reverse complement.
TGTAAATTCGCTTGTTATCACAGCTATTCTCATAGTAATCCTGCTTGCTACATTAATGGTAAACCTTGTTAAAAAATCTTTGTTGTATCCGGCGTACATATTGCTTTTTCTGTTTCTGATTCTAAATTACATCATACCTTACAATAGAGTACTTGCGAGTAACTATGTTGGGAGGTACCTTTTATCCAGTATTTTAGCTTTTTCTCCTTTATTCGCGGCAGGTTTGATATTCGCAACATCCTTCAAGCGTTCCGCGAATAATGTGGGAATCGCATTCGGGTCAAATCTCTTAGGGGCAATGATTGGGGGAATGGCTGAATACTTATCTCTCCTCATAGGATATCACCATTTGCAGTTTGTGGTGATGGGATTCTATCTATTATCTCTGATTTTTTTAATGCCAAAAAGAAAAATCACATAAGAGGCGCGGCTCCTGCCTTTTCTACTCGTCTTTGAGTTTTAATGATTCACGTGTAAAAAACATTTTTTAACCCCATCTCCCCTGTTGTAAACCTCTGGCGTGCATACCTTATCAAACCCGTAATCTTTGTAATCTATCCTTAATCGCTGTAATCTTTAAAATAAGCGAATAATCACTGTAATCTATCCTTAATCGCTGTGATCATTTAAATATTTTTGTATCCGCATCTTTTCATAAAATATTACATTCCTGTGACAATTAAAAAACTTATTTGTGCTATAATGCCCGCGCTTATTGACTAAAATCGTTTAATACGGATTATAGTATTGCTAAAATTAGAAGCAAGGAGAAATAAAATGACGGGAATGATTAAGAAGATATTGGTTTTTGTCGTTATTATAAGCTTTTTAGGCGTTAACATCGCACCCGCGCAAGGTGCGAATGTGTTTACTCTTGCCACGCCAAGCGGTTTTTCTCGTATGGGCGGCCCGGAATTAAGAGAGGCCGCGCAACTCATTGCCGCCGCGAAAGAAGCGTTAAAAGACCTGCCGGATTTGAACATAAACGCGTTACGTGACCTCGGGCCAAAAGGATTTTTTGAAAAAACGATATTCGGACATAAAGCAGCGGGAACAATCTTTTTTGATGATAGCATAGAAGGCGCTATCAATACAAATACCGCGCTTGAACGGGAACATTATCTTGTCAGGGCAACGCTTGCCAACGGTAAAAGATTCTTCTGTATTATTTCACGGGGAGACAGTGCCAGCTATAAAGTATCCGTCGCCACTGAAATTATGATAACCGAAGCTATCCAGAAAGGTATTATAAAAATAAGTCATGACTCGATAGATGAATCCGACCGCGCCATGCTGGACGATTACCTTGACAATGAGGAAAACGCCGACCCATGGATAGAAGAAAAAATGAAAAGCGGGGAATTTCTTGTACCCTTATCATTTGTCTTGGATAAACGCTACGTGAACGGCAGGGGTTTCGCCGATAGCATTTATAAGGCAATACTTGATGATATGCGCGCCTTTCTTGAGGCGATAGGCGCGAAAAAGGCGGATGAAATAATCACTAATTTACAGAAAATTCCCCTTGTTCTTATAAGGTACGCCGATGATGAGGCCACTCCCACTAAAAAAATAGGCCCGGACCGTATAGCGATACCCATGAAGGCCCATTCAAGTAAATACGCTACCTATGAATTTTTTTCCGCAAGCGAGTCAAACGAGTTAGGGATGCCTCATGTTAATGCTATAGAAAAAATATTTGCGCATGAGTTGGGCGCCAGATGCGGCCTCGAAGTCACACTCGAAAACGGTAAGGCGGTAAATATATTTGATAAATATTTCAAAATGTTCTTCGAAGACGTGCACAATGCTGAAAGGATACGCTGGGAGATAGCCAAAGATGGCAATGCGGAAATAATAGAAAATCTCGCGCTCGTTGACCTTGATGACCTAACGAAAAGAAAAGACTACGCCTATGGTTTAAACGAGATATATTCCAAATTAAACTTTTCCCCTAACGCTATGGTGGAAAGCGAACTTTTCAGGCAAGACGTCAGCGAAACCGCGCGTGATATCCTTACGCGCGCAGGTAAGGCAAGAAGCTCATGGTTTAAAAGAATTTTCACAAAAGTGGCAAGAAGAAAGCTGATATCCGAACTGCTTATACGTTTCGCCTCCATGCATAGGGAAACACAGACAAATATCTTCCGATTCACGATTTCGCTTGGTGGTATTCATGAAAAAGATAAAACATTCGCCGGCTACAGAGAGCACAACGCCGAAGAATATGCCCGCATAATAAAAAATATGGGAGACTATCTCACGGGTAAGGAAAATTTGGCAATTGTCCGTTATCCCACAAAGCTTATTATCCGTCTTGCGAAGATGAAATTCATAAGCCGCTTCACAACGCCTTTTATAGCCAAAAGGGTACTTGGAATAGTCAAAAAATACATGGCTCAACGCTTCTTTATAGGCGAGAAAGTTGACCAGGCGCTGGACACAATAGGTAATCTGAAAGATAAGGGCTACCGGCTAACTGTGGATAATGTGGGTGAGCTTTGCCTTTCACACAAAGATAGCAAAGATTACGTAAGGGGATATCTGAATCTCGCGGAAAATGGTATCCCAAAGTTTTCCGTCAAATTGTCGAATTTTACTCCTCACATGAATCCGAATGCGTGGGAAAAAACCAAGGTAAATATAAAAGACGGGATGACAAAGCTTATAGAGGCTACGCGCATCTTTGGGATTGAGGCGGAAGTCACTATCGATATGGAAGAATATGTCTACAAGGACTTTACTATACAGATTCTGCTCGAGCTTTTGGGAAAGACCGACTCTGACATACTCTCGATTGCCATCCAGAGCTATCTGAAAGGCGCGCTGGACGATCTTCAGCGCATTGTAACGGCCGTAAAGGAAAAGGGCCTTCCCAAACCGCTTATCCGCCTTGTAAAAGGCGCTAATACGACGCCTGACGGGAACACTGCGGACGCTGCCGGACGTGACGTACCGCAGCTCCCTTATAAGGAAGCAACCGACATCAGCTTTGACCAGTGCGCGGAATATATGTTTAAGAACATAGACTATATCCGTCCCGCGTTCGCTACGCATAACCCGCGCAGCATGGCTGTTGTCATTGAATTGGCGAGAAAGATGGGTATTGCCGGAAACCGGTTCGAGCTACAATTTTTACATGGAATGATACAGGATGAAATTGTCACTGCAATACGCCAAATGAAGATACGCGGAAAAAACATAAATATAATCTTCTACGGGCCTTTCGGGCCTTTCGTGCGCGGCCTTGGCTACAACGTAAGAAGGCTGGTTGAAAAAACAGATATCAATTCCGTTCTGCGGAAAATAGACTATTCAAAAAAAGGAATAACAGTAGCCATACAAGACCCTCGCGATACGTTAAGAGAAACTCTTGGCGCCTTGAAGCCGTCGAAGACTAAAAGCCGGCCTTCCGGAACGCGCGCCACAAGGCGAAATCCTATACTTCCCCAGGTCCAGAAAGGCCTTGACGCCGCGATGAAAATGGCGCTTTACTACAGAAGCCTACACAGGATGGATTCGGAAAAAGTTGCCGAGATATTCCTTCGTTACAGACAGGAGGTCATTGACCTCGCGCATTGGGCATCACGAAGTTTAAAAGATACGCGTGGGCGCACAAACGAGCTTATCGCCGTGCCACGCGGTAAGGTCCTTGTTATCGCGGATACTTCAAGCGCGCGTGAGGAGAAAATCATGGAGCGTATAGCGGCGCCTCTTGCGGCGGGAAATAAAGTAATAGTCTACCTGAAAGAGCATGCGCAGTACAAGCGACTTTCTAAACTATTCCGTGAAGCGAATATTGAGTTGGGGCACAACGTCACGTTTGCGCATTATACTCCGTATGGAGTCGAGGTAAATATCTCGGATATCCCCCATATTTTCGAGGTTGACTCAATTTCATATATTACAGACAGGTTTGACAAAGAAAGCAAAGAGCGCAGGAAGGATTTATACAAAAAGATATACTGCAGATTTATAGAGGGTGGCAAGAAAAAGTCGCCATTTATACCCGGCTATCCCGGATATGTTCCCGGACAAAAAACAGACATAAACTTCGTCTCGGAAGTAACGCCGGACTACGCGCAGCAGTTCCTTAAGGTAAAGGTATTTTCAGAAGTCACAAACCGTGCCGGTTTTCAGCCCGAGGAAGAAAGCGCGGTGGAAAAAGGCCTTCCCGAATTTAAAACTGCCAGGTGGCTCGAATTATTCAGGATAGAAAACCAGAAAAAACTGGAAGACGCGGTAGCGTGTGTCCCTCAATTTTACAACCCGGAAAACGAGCTCCCTGTCGTTATAGGTGACAGAAAATATACTAGTAAAATTTACGACGATCTTGAGGCGATCCCGGTTTACAGCGCAGCGAAACCCGGCTATATGCTGGGAACAATGCCTGTTTCCAATCAAGTTCTCGTAAACTTGGCGGTTAAGGAAGCTCGGAAAGCCCAGAAAAAACTTGCCTCGCTAAGCGCCAAAGAACGCGCGCGGGTTCTCATGACATTTGCCAAACTTGCCGAGGAGAGAGTTATTGATTTAACAGCGCGCATTATGTGGGAAAGCGGTAAAACAGCCGAAGAAGCACTTGCCGATGTCTACGAAGGTATTGATTTCGCGAGATTCTACGCACTCGATGCGATAGCATGCGAAAAAGAAGAAAAAGATAACACCCGTACCGGCGGCCGCTGGGAGGGATGGCGCAATAAGCCAAACGGCGTATCCGCTGTTATTTCAGTATGGAATTTCCCTTTCGCTATCCCCGCAGGGCAAATTTTAAGCGCTTTTGCCAGGGGAAACAGCGTTATTTTCAAGCCTGCCGAACAATCAGCCAACATGGGATACGAAGTAGTAAAGCTCCTTAAAGAAGCGATATACCTCAACGCGGATCTTGGTATCCCCAGCGGCGCGATAAATTTCCTGCCGGGTCTCGGCGAAGAAACCGGAGAGGCGCTCGTTCTTCACCCTGATACGGATGAAATAGCCTTTACGGGTTCTGCGGAAATCGGCCTCAGGATAAAAGCCCTCGCCGCAGGCGTTGACCGCGGCAACCGGCCCCCGAAACATGTAATAGCCGAAATGGGCGGCAATAATGCCCTCATAGTTGACGACAGTGCTGACATAGAAACAACCGTGAAAAAAATCGTCCTTCAGTCCGCATTTGGCTATAACAAGCAAAAGTGCTCGGCCCTGCATCGCGTAATAGTGCTGGAAAGCATATATGAGGAATTCTGTGAAAAGCTACGGGAAGCGGCTTCCTCTCTTATCGATGTCATGGGTGATCCGACGGAACTTGGCACTTTCCTGGGACCGCTAATCGATGACTCCGCAAGAAAGCATATGCAGGAAGTCATAGAAATGGCTGATAAACGGCTTAGACTGCTTGCGAAAGGAGACAAAGGTGGCATACGATTTAGAATTTACAGGGACGTCAACCCTAACGACATCTTGGTACAAAGAGAACAGTTTTTCCCTATTCTATACGTAATGAAAGCTCCTGACATACCTACGGCAACCGATATTTTGAACAATACACCTTATGCCCTTACAGGCGGAATCGTAACCCAGAATCCGGCAAGCATAGAATACTTCCGGGAACACGCAAAAGTAGGCAATTCTACCGTTAACTGGACTATTACGGGCGCCATGGTAGGCCTGCAAGCCTTTGGCGGCTCCCAGCTTTCCGGGTTTAGTTCGTTTTTCTCGAAAGCGGGCGGCATGGGGCACGCATGGTGGTTCCACGGACACTGGGTAAAGGGTGAAGCTATTTCCGTAAAGGAAGATTTCGCGCATCCCAAGCCGGAAGACGAAGCAATACGAGAGTTAGCCCGCAGAATGCTTGAGGAGGATATAGATATATTTATACCGCAGACGCTTTTCCCGGGTGACAGCCTGGCCAAAATCAAGAAAGGACTAGGCCGTGTATTTAAGGACAGGATACGCCCCTACAGCACAATGACGGACCTCGTGGAAATGCTGGCGAGAAACCCCAAAAAGGCTATAGTTATGAACGTGGAACTTACGGAAGAAGAGATAACGGCGTTCCAGAATATAGCCCAACATAATAACCTCAACCCGCAGGATGTGAGGTTCATGAATTTTGAACAACCTGACGTAAAAGAGCTTATATCATTCGGCGTGCATGAAAATTATCTGCAGGATACTCTAACGAAACTCCTTCTTGGAAAAATAATAACAAAAGAAGAAGCCGCGGACCGGGGCTCGGTATGTTACAGAATGTTCGCCCATTGTCTTGAGGATTACCTGCCTGAAGGCGCGATAAATGAGTATATTCTGCAGATTGTTGATGATAAAACGCCTTTTGTAATAAAAATGCGGAATCTGCGTCAAAATAAAATAAAATTCATGCCTATCGAGGCATATGACATGGAGCATTTAAGACCCGCTGTCGCTATCCTCTGGTCCGCGTAAAAACAAGTCTCGATTCGATACCCCTTACACCTACGCGGTGGAAATCCACCGCGTAGGTGTAAGGGGTATTTATACTAAAGTTCGTATCTGGAAGCAGGTTGAATTGGAGTTCTGGAGCGGTCAAAAAGTTACTAAGCGAACGTCTGCAATTTATATACCATCTCTAGTGTATCGTATTTTTCGGGGACTATTCTCTCTGGAGTAAAGAAAATATACCTTGTCTTGCCTCGCTCAAATCTGACACCCAGTCTTTCATGTGCGCGTTCCACGGCTTTTTCGTCTATTGAATCAGTTTCTAATAACATTAAAAGCAATTCCAACATTTCCATTATGGGCATATAGCTTTCTACGGTAAGATTTTCGTTGTTTACTCCCCCAAGGAAGACATTCTTATCATCCTCTAAGCTAAGCATCCTTACCATGTCTTCGCCCGCCAGCACAATACCCCGGGCTTCAGAATTTGCCGCTTTTATCCGTTTCACCCTATCGGCAACTTCCGTATCATCTCCGTACTCAAATTGTATGCCTCTTCTTTCACAGAAACCGGCCAGTGATGTTACGAGCGGGTTAAGAGCGACGTATTGGCGGGGATTGTTCTCATCGTATCCTTTTATCCAGTCCGTACCGAGCGCGATAAAGGAAAGCTCTGAATCCTTTCCGGCTTGCAATGCCTCGAGTCTCTTTGCCGTATTGATGGCGTAAGCCTGTTCAGTTTCGGGGACAAGATTTTCCCCTTTCTGGCCCAGCGCATCGCAAAGCCTTTCAAGGAAATAACTTGCTTTCGCCAAAAATGGCCACGCCTGTGACGTGCCGCGGTCGCTTAACTTCGTTAAAACCGCCTGGTTGGTGTCAACTGCCACCGTTGTTACCTCATAAGGTAGCAGATTCCCTGTACCTATAGCGTGAAGGGTCGTAGCTAAAAATATCACTGTGTTTACGTCTTCAAGATGCTTCATAGTCATTCTTTGTGAATCTATTGTGTCGGCGGTAACATCCGGCAGCGGATTTATATCGCGCATTGAACCGGCTAGAAGAAGAGGTACATCTTTATCTATGGCGGCAGACACTACCCTGCCGAGAAGGCCGGCCTTGCGCGCCTCGCGGAGGCTCTTACGAGACCTTATTTCATTTATTAAGTAAAGCCTTTCCTTGCGGGAGAGTTTTCTGCCCAGTTTTTTGGCTTTACTTATGATGGCATCCTCAAGGATAAACCCGTTGCCACAGGATAAAATATCTATGAAACCGCCTTTGATGAGCCGGACCATATATTCATTCCCTTTTTCCCTAAGGGCGTTTTCTCCCGCAACCACCATCACCTTTTGTTTCTTTTCTTTTGCCTCTGATATTCTCCGCGCTAAAATGGGCATGTCAGGTGTTATCGGCTTTTCCGGAGTAAGGCCGCTGCTCATAAATTGAAACTCGTATGGCGCTGTAGCGTCTGCCTCTTCCCACGGGAAGATTTCCCTTACTCCGCCTTCGCCTACAACAAATAAATCGCCTTTTTTCACGTCGCAAAGTTTAACTGTATCCGCGCTGCCGGTTTCACGGTCGTATCTTATTCCTGAATCCATCTTTGGGTTTTTAACGGGTATCCAAGCGCCATCAACGCGAATTTGATATGCATAATTGGATGTCACGAGAAAGCCTTCCGGGAATAAATTATCTTTTTCGGCTCTTATAAGGGTCGCGTTATTTTCCTCAACAATCGTCACGCCTTTTACGCGTTCAAGTTGCGTCAGTATTTCACGCATTGTCTCTTCGTCTCTCGCGAAAATCTGTAACTCGGCTTTTGATACGTCGCGCGTTTCCCTCCCTATTATGTGCTTTACTATTTTAAATCCTGATTTTACCGTTTCGCCTTGCTCGTTACAGGCGGTTATAATGCCAAGAACACGAGAGGAAATTCCCTCATCAAGAAGGTGGCCTTCGAGCTTTACCGTACGCGCCACGGCGAAAGGACTCTTCGGAATACGCTCAGGAAAAGCGGGCGAATTCTTCCTGTACTCCCTTTTTAAATCGTCTTCAAGGGTTATAACCTCCTCGGGCGGAATTCTTTTCTCAAGCGCCTTTCTCAATTCGGAAATAAAAGTATCTACCGTCTCCTCGATTCCGTGCGTGTCGGCATGATATTTTGCCACTTCCCCTATATTATGCTCGTTTACATCCACTACCACCGCCGTTGTTTCAGAAGGCAGGAGCGCCGCCGCGGTAGCGGAGTGAAGCGTAGTGGCAAGCATTAACGCCAAAGAAACCCCGCATGATGCATGCCTCAATCGCCGTATCGCCTCCTGGGTATCGGTCACTACTTCGGGTAAAGGGCCGTCGTCCCTTAAAGATCCTGCCAATACCATCGGTATATTGTGCTTATATAAGGAAAACACGAGGCCGCTTTTAATATATCCTTGTTGGATAGTGTTCGCTATGGAACCTTCTCCTGATAAGAGATTAATCGCTCTTAAATGATGCTCGTGGCCTCCGGGAATGTTTATGTTGGTCCTTATATCGCGGCCTAAAGACGTGCCGAAAAGCTCCCGTTCGATATCATGTACTGCTACGGCGTTGCCCGCAAAAAAGACGTCAACAAAACCGTTCTCCACAAGCCATGCGAGGTCGTTATGCTTCCCTGTATGGATAACGGCAGGCCCGCACACAAGAAGAATTTTTTCATTCCGCTTTTTTATTTCCAAAAGCCTATCCGCCACATCGCCTGCCGAAAGAAGCGGCTTCTCTTGTACTTTTTCCATACTGTCAACTTTTACTCCGCATTTATCAAGGACTACAGGATCGCCCTTCTTTATTTCATTCAGTAACACTGCTCGCGGCTTATTTCCCTTTTCTATAATTATCGCTCCGTCATTAACCGGGTTTTCTACCTCAACCCACACCCCGTCAAAAAATATGCTGGTGGGTTTATTAGTAGTTACATAAAAACCGCGTGGCGCTATGCCGTCTTCCGCAGCCGGCAGTGCCTCAACCGTGATGGGCCTCTCCAAATCATCAGGTTTTAAATAGGTTTCGCCGTCATGTGTCGGCTCTATTCTCACATAAACATCTTCTTCCCTGCCGGGAAGCGGAATTGTCCGGAAGGGCTCTCCCCCATGCTCTCTTTCTATGTAAAACTTGGCGTGGAAAGATATAACTCCCTTTATCTGTACCGGCATGTAATACACATTCTCCTCGGCATTGTAAGATAACTCATCAGGTATAAATTCCGCCACTAACGTCTCATCGCCGATTCTGACTCGGTCAACTATAGGTGACTGTATATGTTCCCTGATAAAATTTGACATAGCACTTGCCCGCGTGACGGAATCTACCGGCCCCTTAACATATTCCTGCGGATTTTCATACAAATCCTGGCCTATAAGCATGCCGAGTTCGTAAAACGCGGCTATGCTTTGAAATGTCGGGGAGAGCTGTAACCGACTGGCCGGGGTCTCATCTGCTCTCTCGGCGCCACGCTTTTCCAAATGTCCTATTTCATCCATTATTCTAATATGGCCGGCTGGTTCATTAATCTTACGGCCTTGAGGGGCTAAGTGCCCGCTTATCGCTTTTCTAATAGCCTGCCTGCGCTTTCTGCCGTTTACATCTCTATCGACTACGACCCACTTGTCAATTCCGCCGTGTGTGTCATCTAAAGTGCTGATATTGCCCTTTTGGTCGAGATAAATATACCCCTTAACTAAAAGAGAAGCGTATAACTCGGGCATTCTCTGATCCCCTTTCCTGAAAGAGAACGTGTATAATCCCCTGCATTCCGGTTGCTTTGCCTTCATCAGCTCAACGGTTCTTTCACCTCCGCCGTCCACTTCAAGAACGTTGGCTAAGTCAACTGCTGTTATGCTCCCCTCCCCCTCACCTTCTTCTATTAAAGCGGCAAATGCGCTCGTGTACATACCCCCTATGCTACCCATTCTGCTGCGCCAATTATGAAGCCCTAAGAGCTGATGCTCGAAACTATCAAAACTATAATGGAAAATGCCGCTTTCCTGCGCAAACACGCTGAAAAACGACAAGATTGAGTGCTTAATACCTATGGGGTGTTCGGACAGCCCCTCTGACTTCATTATTCCCAGTAAAAGATGGATATCTTTTAGGAATTTTGTGTTTTCCGAAGCTTTTTCAGTAAGGTGATAGGCTATCTTGGCGATTTCCATGTCAACGGGACAGGCTTTTTTAAAATATTCCGCCATTCTTTCCCCGGGTATATCGGATAATTCATCGGCACGTTCTTGTAGCATCGAAGCGGTTGTCGCTTCCTGCTTTTTGTAACCCTCCGCAAGCTTACGCATTTTTTCGAATTTGCTGCGTCTTAGCGCGGACAATAATTTATGCAATTCCAATCGAACAACGGCCCTGGAACGCTCCGCCCACTCGGAAACAGTGCCCTGTGACTCATAATAGAAGCTTATCTCAGCCTCATCATTATCCGGCACTTTACTTGTAAACTTTAACTCTTCCGCATCCAAAGGAAGCGTAAAAATCCGCCGCATCTCGTTTATGTCTATTTCCTTCTGTGATTCGGAGACATTTCTATAACGCGAAAAAAGCCAATCGCTTCTCCGGATATTTCTTTTTTTATGGTAGTAATCCTGCGCTAATTCTTGAAGCCACTTATACAATTCTTCGGTATATCTTTTAATTTTATCTTCGTCTAATCGCGCTTGTAACAATTCCGTTATTAATCGGGCGTAAAGCACAGCCAGCCTTTGGTCTATCCATCCGGGGGAAGGCACGATTATGACCATAGGGGAATAATACATCGTTTTGACCGCTTTTTTAACGGCATAGGCGATTTCCCTGGGGTCTTCTACATAATATAGAAAATCAAGATCGACATCTGTTACATCGGGCCGCATTTCGTACACAGACTGGTCAGCTATAATTCCGTGCTCCGGGTTAAAATCGTACTGCATGGCTGTCCCCGGATATTGCCCCCCTATAAAGCGCGGTCTTTCCTTGTACCAAAAGCCGTTTTTGACGGTCCCTTTCCCGTCCCACGTATCAACAATGCTTCTAAAATACCACTTATCCGGGTCCAAAATACCGTCTTCGGCGAGACCCGCCAGAAATGACGAGATGCCATAACTTTCGTCACCCTGGACATACAGGTCAAAAAACGGTTTTCCTTCCCATTCATCCGCTTCGCGTTCACGGGAAGTTGCGGCGCGCATTTCATCGCCGTGTCCATCTATGTGCGCCCAGCTCAATTTCTTTTTTTCGCCGAATGTCCCTCTCGTATAGCACCACCTTGTCCAGGGTTCCGCTTCCCCGTGATTGGCCAGAATACCTACCTCCTGGACAAAACCTTCTTTCTCTATGGTCATCCCTACGCTGTTTGGGCCGGTATGTATTCTCCCGTCGACTGTCATGGCGGCTTTGCGGTTTGGGTTAACCTTGATTTCTTCAGTAGAGGTTATCCATTGGAAGAAAGGCGCGTCAGGATCAAGCGTAGATAGCCCCACCGGCTTACGATACCACGGCCTATCCTCCGAAGGCTGGTATAACGAATCGAGAAGTCCTTTCATTCGGGAAACAGGTGTTGTGAATTGCGCTTTTTCTATCGCGGCTTTTCTCTGGATTTCCTTCGCCTGAAACGGGCTTAAGGGGGCAAGGGTATAGCTTTCTATGGATTGTGCAAGAGGACATGCCCGACAGATGTCGCCGGAGGTAAAAAGCATTATTAAAAGAATGCTTATTAATCTGAAGAAAGGATTGTTTCGTGCCATTTGCGTTTTTTTATGTTTGCTTCTTATCTTAACGTAACTATATTACTAATATAGTCAATTAGCATAACATAAAACGCAATGTGCTTTGTCACGGGAAAGTAAAAGTTCTGTAATAGGGCGGTAGTGTTGGGTAAAAGGAGATTTTGAAGTTTTTAAGCAGCCGAAAAGAACAATCTCATCCCGCATTGCCTGTCTGCCATGACCGCCTAAGGCGGCCTAAGACAGGAATAAAATGGTTTACATAGACAACACAATCTCATCCCCGCATTGCCTACCTGCCCTCGGCTTCCCGCGGCTTCGCCGGGAGGCGAGCGCCGAGAGGTGAACCGGCAAGGCAAGGATAAAATGGTTTACATAGACAAAATAAGTTCATCCCCGCATTGGATAAAATGGTTTACATAGACAATGCGGGGATGAACTTATTAATGCACAAATGGAAAAACAATCCCATCTTCCCGCATACCATACTCAAATCTGAAAGCAGGTTGAATCGAGGTCTTGAAACGAGTGAAAGGCACAACGCGTGGATATCACATTTTCCAAAACAGGGTAAGTTATTTATGCTTAAATAGTGAGCTTAATTGAATATGGGAATAAGATGGGGTTTTCGGGCTATTTAGGCCTATTTTGGAGGATAGAAAACGCCAAGAACCATGAATGTCTTAGGAAAGCGATGCATATTGCCTACAAAGAAATATACGTCATTTTTAGGGGCGCATATAAGTTCGAGCCATCGTTTACGAATCATATTTAACAGATGCTCTTCAGGTTTATACTTATGCCGCCAGTCTCGGTAGGATTGGCCAATTTCCCAATCGATTATCAATAAATTATGGCCGGGGCAATCCGGCTCATTTTCACAAAAGAATTGATACCGAAACTCAAACGGTATTGCTTCAATAGCTTTCTTTTTCCTGTCAAAAAACGATAACTGGGCATAGCAAGATTCTCTTGCCTTATCGTTTTTAGGCTTGGCTTTGCAGCATATAAAATCTATATTTTTGGGCTTAAATATGCCTAATGATTTTTTGTGCGAAGCATTTTGTTTTAATATTTCGCAAAAGGATTTATCAACCGTTGGTAAAACGATTTTCTTTCGTTTTACCCACTTATCCTTTGTGTCAAAATGATCTATCTGCCGTATGCTTCCGGCATCTACCCTGTAACTTTCAGGCCGCTTATCATCCCGTGGCTTTATCGCTTTTACTTCTATAACAGCGTATTTTTTGAATTTCTTATCTTCGTCCAAGTCCCTAAAAGGTATTGGATATATTCTAACCCATTTGCCAGTGTCAGTATCTATACCGGCAACGCAAACAGTCTCGCCGTATTTTTTGCTTGGATTAGGATAGGCTTTAACGGTCACCAATACCCGTTTAGCGTGACCGTTCATAAATCAGATATGCTCAACTTTGAAAGAAGTGCCGTTTACCTGATTCACACGATCCGCAACAGCGGTTCGATGACAGTTAGAATGGTCTTTTTCAAAACACAAAAGGCAGGATAAGCGTTCACTAATAACTTCGTATATTTTCTTTAATTCGTCTTTACAGGTTTCTAGGTGTCTTTCGTATTCCTCAAAGAAATACTCAAAGTCTTTATCCTGGTAAAGTTTTTTCCGTAAACTGGAGGGGCTACCGAGGGTTCTAAAATGAATATAATCGATGCCGTGTTCGGCAAGTCGTTTTCGCAAGGCCGTTTTCGAAAATCCTGGCTTACGGCTTAAAGGTATTTCCCGGACATCAACGACCCGTTGTATGTTATACTCGGAAAGATGATCGATAAATTCATCGATATCTTTCCCTTCATACCCGGCGGTAAAAAACCTTTTGCTATTTTCGTTAAATAAATCCCGTCTCATACTTTTAACCAAATTATACCTGATAAGAGAACAAAAATCAAACTATTCACCACGGAAAGACGCACAGCACTAGAACGCTTTTCAGACGTTTGCAATTACAAATACCAATCTGTCCCTGAATCCGAACTTAAAGGTGCCCCTCCCTTCTATTTTTTTAAAAAATAATGCAGCAAAAACGGTGTTTCAGTTGTCTTATATATATGGGAGGTGCTATATGCCAAAGGGGCCTAGAATTTATATCGATTATGCTTGTTATCATATTATCACAAGGGGAAACCAAAGACAAAAAGTTTTTATGTGCGATGACGATTATGAGAAATATCTTTATATCGTTAAAAAGGCAAAGAAGAAATACAAGGTACGGATATACGCTTATTGTCTTATGCCTAACCATATCCATATGCTTCTTGAGGTAGCTCCTGTAAGAAATATGTCAAAGTTTATGCAATGGGTCAACCGTGGGTACACCGCCTATTTTAATACCCATCATAGGAAAGTAGGCCATCTATGGCAAGGGCGGTTTAAGGGAAAGCCCATATTAAAAGGTGATTACCTTATCCAGTGTGCTACATATATTGAAACCAATCCCTTGAGGGCAAATATGGTATCTAATATGGCTGACTATAGATGGAGCAGCTATAAACAGAGGTGCTTGGAAGTAAAGCCTGGGGACCTATTGGATGACTATGGGGGACACTATTAAAATCAGATTTAGGGACACTTTGCTATTCAAAATCGCAAACGTCTGAAAACTTGACGACCAAATAACCAAAGATACAACTATATATCGCATCACTTTGATCCGTAAATCACAATAGTTTTACAAATTCTATCGTGTATAGTTTGTCTTTTTTCGTTTTTTTCATCTACGATATTTATCGCTGAGATAAGATAGAACAAACCACTTGCAATAGGTAGTTTATACAATATAAAACACACTAGCGACCTGGTCAAAGCCTTACCATAGCCAAGCATCTTTTCGTTTTCCATTAAAGTCTTTAATCGGGTGATTTTTTGGCCAGGAGAACTACCATATTTTCCGATAAAAAAGGTTGTATAACTTATTGTAAGAAAAATATAAAATACAATCCATATAAGAATAAAAAACATCATTTGATTTCGCCGAATAGCCGGATCAAAATACCCAAGATTAGGCGGCGGAATTATAAACCTATATAAAGGCCTATACAACAAAATCCTTAATGTTATCATAATAACGCCAAGGATAGCTGAATCAATTACCGTGGAAGCAAATCGGCTCCATAAGCTGCCATATTTTTTAATAGCCTTTTTGTCCTTAGGTTTATAATTAATTAAAGGCAAGTTGCATTCTGCGCATTTGTCAACCCAACTCTCGTATTCAGTCTTACACTTTGGGCAATATCTATATTTCATTTAAATATTTCCTTTATAGCTTTTCGCTTAAAAAAAGCGATAAAAAATACGGGGATGACTATTAAGGTAACAAATAAAATTGCAAAAAAAATTGGAACTTTTAACGAGATTATTATAAGAGGCAAACTTGTGACTGCCGCAAATGCGGAAATAATAAGAAGTGAATAGCGAGCCCATGATCTTCGTTTTAAAACACCTACCCCTGTTACAAAACACCAGATAGACCAAAGCAAAAGAGGCAATCCAAGTACGGGATTTGGCGGTAATTTGCCGGGAGTCTTCGGGGGAATATGCATTGCAAAAATTGCGGCACCTATTAAAACAAGACATATAGCTATTGTTATCGCTGATAATGAAACAAGATATATGGCTGATATGTTAATGGTTAGCTCATTTTTATTTTTCATATTCCCATCTCTCTTACCATATTATTAAAATCTTTCAGCTTGCTTTTGTCCTGTACAAGGATCTCTGGCTTATCTGTCTCTACGCTCTGAAGAATTATAGCTTTTACTGCGATCGCGTCTGGAAAAATATCTTTTACTTTTGATAGAAAATAGTCTGTATCCTTATCATAGCCGTCATATATTCTTAAAAGACTATATCCGCCAATGTCTAATACACAGTCTAAAAGAATGGCTTCTTCGCCATCTTCTGATTTCAAAACTGTCTTGTCTTTTCTACTTTCGAGTCTATCCCAAAAATCATTGCTGCATCGCTTTCTCTGAACAAATCCTTTGATATGCATCGCGTTATGCGCGGTAGCCTGCACTATTCCTATGAAACCGTATGTTTCATAGAGGGCAGAAGTATCAACGGGCTTTCCTACGAAGTCATCTATTTGGTTCATTGGAAGAGGTTCTGCGAAGGCAAGAGATGAAACAAAAAGTATTAAACCAATAAAAAATCTCATTTA